>DYQZ01000063.1 GCA_020719005.1 Candidatus Omnitrophus sp. | reverse complement strand
GCATTGGCCGGGTATTTTGTGACCAATGATATTGAGGCGGCGCTTGATGGTATTGCTGCAGGTGCGGGTATGGTCGTGGCCCTGGAATATCTCAGGCCGGATGTGGTGACCATTCTTAAAGAACGCGCGCCTTCAGTGGTGATCATCAATGCGGTCTCTGCGAAAGATGATGTCCTCAGGCTTGTTGATGGATCTGTTCAGGCAGGGGCAGAGGGCGTTCAGTTCAAGCCGTTCAAGGATTTTGTCACGGGGGATGGCTTTACAGAAGCGGGCGAATTATTGAAAACCGTTCGTGCAAAATATCCCGAGCTTCTGATATCCGGGGCCGGAGCGATATTTGAGGATCGTGTCGGGAACGTTATCAAAATGCCTGAGAATATCATTCCTGCAGTGGCGCTCAAGGGAGCGGAATTTGTTGCAGAGCAGGCGCGTGATTATCGTGCGCAGGCTGACAAGATCTTGGTAGTCAATGATCAAAGCATGAAGGGTGGTATTGATATCCAGAATATTGATGTTATAAGATCTGGTAATAATGCGCGCATTCAGTTCGATACAGCGGCATTACAAAAATTAGTAGATGTGGGCTTGAATGGCCTCACACCAGTATTTCTAGAAATGAAGTTAATGCCATCACCTTTAGCAGCAATGAAAGTGCAATAGGCGCATTGGTTTATTTTAAATTTCTTGATCAAAAATGTTGCTAAAAACATTGGGGTAGATCTTTTTTTGTGCGAAATAATGAGCGTGGTAGTTGATTATCATTCTTTCGCAATCTTCGCATTCTTGTGCAATTTTGTGATGAAGTAGGGTTTATTTATTTCCAGAAAAACAAAAAGATGCATTAAGCTTACCATTCCGGTGAATGGTGTGCTTTTTGATATCCCTACGTATTCTAGTCATTCTTAACGCGGGTGGAGCGTTCATTGTGATTATTGCCCTATATATGCTTCCTTGTGGTGCATTAGGCTCATCTCGAAAGGTTTGACAATTCATAAAATATTGGCTCATTTTATTAAAACAAATTCATGATTTCGCCTTGTTTTTTTATGGTCCCTGTTATATATTTATGTGTGGTGGTCGCTTGTAAAGGCGAAAATCCATTTTGAAAATGGATCGTCAAACACTTGGGAAAAATGTTATGTTCCAAACACTCTTACACAGTCGGATGTTCAAGTTCATTGCGATAGTGGTCATGGTCGCTTATGTGAGTTTGATCCCTGCAGAATCCGGCTATGCCCAGGTGGTCATGCCTCAGCCAGGTCAAATGGTTCCCCCAACAGCTTCTTTTTCGCCAGCCTTGATGAGAGGGCTTCGCGTTGATGTGAAAGATCCTTTCAATTTTTCTTTTGTGATGAGCGATAGCAAAGAGGCACTTTCGCAAGATGCAAAGAAAGAAGAATACACAAAGCTCATCAAATATTTCATGGCATCTCTCATCACTCCGAACACAGATATGTGGGTGAACCTTTCACCCAAAGAAGCTGACCGCATCATCCCTGATAATTTTATTAAGACTGAAATGGGCAGGGACCTTTTGGCGCAGGATTATTTGCTCAAACAATTCACATCTTCTTTGATGTATCCCGAAGATCAGACAGGCAAGGATTTCTGGGAAAAACTTTATAGCAAAGTTTATGCGCAGTATGGCACGACCCAGATCCCGGTGGACACGTTCAACAAAGTTTGGATCACAGCAGACAATGCTGACATCTATCAAAAAGACAACACGGCTTTTGTTGTGAAGAGCCATTTGAAGGTCATGCTTGAAGAGGACTTCATGATGGGGGAGAATCAAAGCCGGTTCCGTGATGGTAGTGAAAGTGAAGTGAGCGATCCTTCACGCGCTATTGCGGCAGAGGTCATGCGCGATGTGATCGTTCCGCTTATTGAAAAAGAAGTGAACGAGGGTTCAAACTTTGCCCAGGTACGCCAGGTTTATAATTCGATGATCCTGGCCACATGGTTCAAACGGACGTTGAAAAATACGCTGTTAGGCCAGGTGTATGTTGATCAGAACAAGGTCGCGGGTATTGACCTCAATGATCCACAGGCAAAAGAGAAGATCTATGAGCAGTATTTAGCGGCCTACAAGACCGGCGTGTTCAACTATATAAAGGAAGACCTGGATGAAGCGACCCAACAGATGGTGCCACGGAAGTATTTCTCGGGTGGTGTGAATTTCTCCGGGAAGAAGGTTGATGAGGCAATGAACACGGATGCTTCACAGGGTGATGCTGAGGAAGCTATACGTAAGGCTGGCGCTCTTGAAGTGGTCGATGCCTCGATGAATACGCCGGCTGGAAGAAGATTTGTCAGGCCCCGTATTGATAGGACCTGGATCAATGTGGTGGGTGAGGCTTCGGCAAAGAAACTTGCAACATTAAAATCATTGATCAAAGAACAGAAAATACGTAATGGCAGGATCCGCAGGGCCAAGTGGGAGAAGAATGCGTCTTACGCAAGGTTCATGCGTTCGAAAGAAGAGAATGTGCGTTTGCAGGCTCAGGTGGCGGCGGCTAAGGATGAATGGTTGAGAGCTAAAGAAGCAAAGAAAAATGCTGAGCGGCAAGTTGCTGTAGTAGATGAGAACATTAAAGTGCAAGAAGCTGTGGTAGAGAAGACAGCGCAGACAGTTTCACTTGAAGAAAAAAATGCCAAGATCGCAGCGCAAAAGAATCTAATAGCTGAGCTTAAAGCGATAAAAGAACTTAAGATCAAACAGGAAGCAGAGGCAAAAGAGATCGAAGAATTAAAGCCATTTATCAATGAGCTTTTGACAGCTGAAAAGAAAGCAAACACGTCCAGTGATGTAATAGCAAAGTTGGCATATATTTTGTCCGGAAAGAATTTGCCCGGGAATAATTACACCGCGTTTGACAATCTCTGGGCCGCGGTCCAGTTGCTTAGAAATAAACAGGACACTTCGGAGGCTCGTGCAGAGCTTGAGGAAGGTGTGAAGCTTGTTCTTGAACGTGCACGGTTGTTAAAGGCTTCCGCCAGTCAGGTAAAAGCACCCGAGGAAGTTAAGACTACTCCTGTAGTAGAAGAAAAGAAGGCTGAAGAGAAGAAGGCTGAAGAGAAGAAGCCTGAAGAAAAAGCGGCAGTGACTCCAGCCCCGGTCGTGGCGGCAACGGCTGATGATAAGAAAGTATTAGTTTTGCAGGAAAAGAAGTCTGAAGAGAAATCGGCTCCGGCTACGGTCGCGGAAACAGCTGCTAAGAAAATACTTGATGCGACTATTCAGCCGAAAGACACGCAAGATCCAAAGAAGCCGGTTTCTCGTTTAGGTCTTTGGTGGAGAAAGTTCGTAATGGCGTCCTTGTTGTTAATCACCCTTCCTTGGTCCACACCTTATAACAAGCCTACAGCACCGGTCCAGCCCGTGGCTGCAGCGGCTCTTAATAATGAAGGCCTTGATAAACAGGATATAAAGGGATCATCTGTACAGGCTGTTCAGGCGGCAATAATGCCCGCAGCGTCTAATGACCAAGTCGATCCTAATCAAAAAGCGATCGCTTTGCGTCAGGCAGAGATCAGCAGGAATAATGCAATTAAGAAAGATCTGAATGCTAAGAAGGAGCTTGCTGATGCAAAGAAAGCCGAGGATAAGAAAAACGGTGCTACTTGGCGGACGGTAGAAAAACAAAAAGGCGAAGAAGGTGTTATTTTAAATGCGGCCCGTCAACCAGTGACAAAGAAAACTTTTGACGATCAGATGACCGAGATCAATAAGTTGTTAGCTACTCCTGAAAAGAAAGAAGTGCTTCCGATCGGTGCGATGTTTCTTGCTGGCGATAAGATGCCTTTTGTTCCGATGGGATGGAACGGGCGTTTTGCTCCGAGTGTGATGGGAACGGTAGGAAGTGTGGGGTCTGTGAATATCAATCTTGCGGCAGGTGTAAAACTTCCGGGCGGGGATATTATTGAAGGCGTGCAGATCGTTTTAGGTAAGATCACTCCGGTTGGCGCTATTGTCGTTGGAGATGATATCTTCAAGGTTACTGATGCTTTAGAGGGCCAGAATAAGAAACATTCAACAACGGTGTTCCGTAGTAAGCAGACGAATTTTGTTAAGAGAGTTGTGCGTACAGCAGGTATAGATGGTGGTGTTCAGGCTTTTAGCACAGATGATGGATCATTGAAATTTCATAGTGATACTAAATATCGGGCAGGGTTGGTTGAGCTTGCCGGGAATGGTGTGCCTAGGCTTATGAAGCATATCCCTCTGGTCGAGTATGCTGCGCCTTTGTTTGGTCCCGAAGATGGGCATTTGCCATATGAAATAATTAAGGATAAAGCAGACAAGAACGGCAATGAAGCTGATTCTGTTTATGAGTTTGGTTCTGATGAAGTTGGTTTTTATAAAGATGCCCGGATGAATCAGGGAGACCGGTTTGGTTTCTTGGTCGCAGAACGCACATTGACCATGGATGTTGTTGCTGAGGAAGATCAGGAAGAATTTGCGCCTTTGATAAAGGAAGGCTGGGGATATGTTGAGGGCTTTGTAACAGACTCTGAAACAGGCATGACCCGCATTGCATTCCGTTCATTGCGCCGTCCCGGGGATTTTCGTAATAATTATGTTTATCCTGTTGTGTCTATTGAAAAAGTAACGAAGAATTCAGTTCCGGAGATCCAGGGTTATACAACTGTTCGTGCAGATGGTGAGCGGGTAACAACAGTGACGCGTAATAAGGCTACCGGCGAGATCGTGAACCTTCACACAACTCAAGATATCCCTGTTTTAGGTCAGGATGATGTGAATGATCCGAATACCGGCATGATCGAATCTACAGCGTATGGGGCGTCGTTGCAGTTCTGGTTGCATCATGAGGCGACCAATGATTATACGGTCAATTATAGTGGTGCGCTGAACGTGAATTTCAATACACAGCTTGATCCCGCTCTTTTGAAAGTGACGCCGCTGGTAGGAAATCCTGCCACTCAGGTCCTGGAGAACGGTCTTGAAGTAACAACAAAGACTGTGATGAAGGAAGGCAAAAAGGTTGAGGTGGGTGACCCTAATATTGTTGTGATGCGTCGTCCGGTCGATGGGCAGGTGCCGATAGGCGCGATCATCAGCGGCAATAAAATGAAGATCTATTTTGATAATGAACTTGGAAGTTTTACGCGCGAAGCGATGATGTCGACCAATCGTGCGATCTTTGGCGTTAATTATCAGAGTGCCCTTGATAAGCTTGGTGGTGATTCTGGCGTTCTTTTGGATACAAAGACAGGCGTGATGAGCCCCATTATTGCGACGAATTTCCCTGTTGCGATAAAAAAAGAATTGACTGTGGCGGATCAGAAATCAAATCCGATCACCGCTCCTCGCCCGCAAGCTCTCGGGACCAATGATCTGACAACAGTGGTGATCAATCCTGAAGAGATGACTTTTGCGGGACGTGTGGGTGGATATGTGGCGGATGAGGTTGGAGGGATCGGCCGCGGGATCCTTAGCATGGTTGGGGTCCGTCAAAAGGAGCGTGAAGCTCTTAGTGCGAATAACTTTACAACCCGTTATACCCGTGTGATCAATGGTGTGGCGAGCGATGTGCGTATCCTGATGGATGCTGTCGGGCGTCCTGTGAGTCCGTTCAAAGGTGTGTCCGGCGTCAATACAACGAATGCCATATTTCTAACAACGGAAGATGGGAAAGTGTTGATCCTTGGGACCAAGTTGAGCGAGATGTATGAGAAGGCAGTTTATAGTCCTGAGGGCTGGAGCATGATCAATTATTTTGATGGCAGAAGCCCTGCAGTAGTAGAAGGCAATGATAAGTCGATCGTTACTGCAAAAGACACGACGGCCAAGAATGTGGAGCAGGTCAAGGGAGACCCAGACGAGTTCAAAGTCACTTTCTCTGAGAAGTTGGTCAGGATCGTTACAGCGAACACACAGCTTAAGATCGAGGATGGCCGTGCGGTGGGTATTATCGAAATAGGTGTTGGTGCTATTGATAGCCGCAACAATCGTCTTTTGTCTGAGATCGATATCCTCAAGGCTGGCGGTCGTGAGACCAATGTTCAGCGTGCTGATGGTAATTATCTCCCTGTGGTGATGAGTCAGGATCAGGTCATAGGGCATTTTAAGGCGGGTAAGCTGGTTTATGAGCATCGCGCCCATGGCAAAAAAGGTTTTCCGTATGGTGATCCATCGAACCCGACGTATGATGCGAAACAGCTTTCTGTTCTGGTGCGTGATGGCCAGAGGCTGGAGCCGGTGCGTGCGGCGGTGATCACACAGAACCCTGCGTATGATATTGATGGCATTGATACATCGGTCACGGATCTGGTTGATATTTCAACGAAACATATTTTTGTTATCAGTAAGGACGGCCGCGCTCAGCCCATGACAATGAAAGCGTTCGTGGATAATTATGAAAAGATCCGCGTCGGCGGGCCTCAGATCGTTAAGTTTGACGCCAAGGGGCAGATCATTGCCCGTATTACGGCCCCTGCTAATAAGGCAGAGGCGGAGATCAGTATTATTAATGGCGGGACTGAGCAGATCTTCAAGATCATGGACCTGAACAAACAGGTCGCTACAGCAACTGTTAAGAATATCCTGACCATGCCTGATGGCAGTAAGGTGAGGGTTGTTGAGCGCACGGGGATGAACGGAAAGATCGAAAAGGTCGAGGGGATCCTCGTTGAAGGGGCTGATGAGCTTATGATCGGCAAGCCGGTCATGTTCTTTTATCCTAAAGTTGTGACAGGCGCTCCTGCCGGGGTCAGTGCGGCGGGCAATGTGTTCGTTAAGAGTGGAACAACCGAGAAGGTCCCTGAGCTGTTGGCAAAATATGGCAAACGGCCGATGATGGTGCAGTATTTGTTCGACGGGAATTATAACATTTTGACGAGTGCGGGAGTGAGGGGATATGGCGTTGAGACCGATCATAAGGTCAAAGACCATAATGACTGGACTATTGTTGATCAGTTGAACTTGGCAGGCGTGCCGGTCCGGACGCTGGCTTTTGATGCTGATGGTAAAGAAATAGCACAGTTCGTCAAGATCCCGGGGCTGGTCAATATTTATCAGGCGGTTGTGTTGGTGAGTAATGAGAAAGGCGATGTCGGCCGTAAGGCATCGCGTGCCACATTCAAGGATAATGAGTTCATTATCAATGACCATCTTGAGACATCGATCGATCTTAGTGGTCAGGAGCGCAAGGTTGCGATCGACGATATTATGAATATCAGAACAAGGCTTGGAACAAAGCTGGGCGATCCGTCATTGTATGGCCTAAAGAGCACCTATGAAGAGGCGTTAAAGAAGATATCTTCCGAAACAGATGGAAGCCGTATCGTTGCCGCCAGTCTAGAGAAAGAGGGAAGCGGTGCGTATACGGTCTATCGTTTGCAGGATGACCAGGACCCATCACGTGTTGTTGTTATCGCGCAAAAGAACCCTGACGGGACATGGCAGTTTAATTTTGAGTGGGATGAGTCGGGCATGCCGCGGCGGTCCATCACTATGTGGAATGATGCGCATGATCAGATCATTTCATCCGCCTCTTCACGTTCTATGAGCCTTGATGAATTGTTCGCGGGATCAGATATGTATGATGCTGTTTCCAA
>DYQZ01000015.1 GCA_020719005.1 Candidatus Omnitrophus sp. | reverse complement strand
GCCGAGAACCACCCCTTCTTTAAGCGTTCCGTCCTGACCAGCGCCTGTCTCGATCGCCGCATTAAGCGCAGTGTTGTCCACCTCGGTCGTCCCACCTAATGCCACTACCGCGCGCGAAGCACCGTCTGCCGTCTGGGTCATGCCATAGGTCGTTTGAAGTGTTGTTTTATCATCGATGGTGCCCTTTGCCCCTACCGTCGCTGTGCTAAGGGTCTGTCCCGTCTTCAATGATGCCACTGAATAGTCGGTGATGAGCGCCAATTTCGGTGTCACATTCGCGCTCAACCCCGCTTTTGTCGCTGTGCCGTCGTGGCCTACGGTCTCCTCCAGCGTGCCGGTGAGTTTGTCGGTCAAGCGGCGCTTGATACCAACAGTATCATCCTGTTCCAGGCGGCCGCTTGCCATATCCTGTTGATGGCGGAGCATCAGGTCTGTTTTTTCATTGAGCATATAATCCGCCTGCAACGCGGCTGTATTCTTCGCGTCATTCGCCGTGCTGTCATACATGCTGTCCTTACCCGTAACCTGTTGAAGACGATACTCGCCCGTCAGTTTCAAACGACGCGCCTCATGCACGATCTGAAGCGCGGTCGTGGTTGTTTCCTGTGCCCCCACCTGCATCCTCGTCGTCAGATTCCCCTGATCGATCAGTTTCTGCACATCATAGCTTGCTGTCAGACGCGTAACAGGGGTCAGATCAAAGGTCATGTTGATCCCTTTAAGTTCCTTACCCTCACCGGAAGAAGTGCCTGCCGCGGAAAAACCAGGGTCTACCCATTTGTAGTAACTGCTGAGGCCCGCTCTGTTGAACAAACGCGCATCATACCTCAGGCCATACGCCTGACCTGAAATATTATTCGCGCCACCCACTTCAGCGAAGGTAATGCCTCCGTCGGTCGAAAGGAAATTCCCAGAATCCTTAGCCGTGCTTTCGGCATATTCCGCACGCACGGTCGCATCCTTCGAGACACGAAGTGTGATATCCTGCCCCTTTAATGTGTAGTCCCCTGCCGTCTGCGTTTCGGAAACATAGGTTGTCCCGAGAACGACCTTATCCGTCACGGCCTGCGCCACGCGAGCACCCTGCGCGCCCTCCATGACCTTGTCTTTCACCAGATACTCATAATCACTCACGACATAAACCGGGTCACCGTTCAAAAGACCGTCGGAGATGATCGACGCGCTCTGTGCTGACATGGAAACAGGCTGCCAAAAAAGAAGGCGCCCCTGACTATAATCAATGTCATAATCAACACCTGCCTTCATCGGAGTGGTTGACTTGATCTGTCCTGTTACCGCATCGCGCACTTCAAGATGGATACGGTCTGTCCCCTCGATAAGGTCCTGATGTTTCAAATAATAAAGTGACCCGCCTGTTCCCAAAAGCTCATTATGCGCGGCGCGCTGATGCACTTCGGCATTGAATACGACGAGCTTTGTTCTTGGGTCCCCGTAAGGGGTCGTGGCCACACTGGTATGATCGAGCTTCGCGCCATAAAGTGTGCGGGTATAGCGCGCGAACTCGGTATCATTCAGATCGACCGCATAATTCCCCCAGATCGCCTGCGACTTATCCCACTCGACCAAAAGATAAAGCGGCCCCTGGGTGTTAGCCGCATCATAGTTCACCGACGATCCATCCCCATAAACAGGATAATATTCATTCTCATTGAGGCCGCGGAACATTTCTTTCTGTTTACGTTCTGTATCAAAACTCGAGGTCACCAGATATTTTCCTTTGACCTTGCCTTTAAGATAATAGGCCATCTTGCCTTCCTGATAAAAACCGGGGCGGTATTTATCGTCGGAACGCACGGGCTCAATGTTGCCTATGTTCATGTTATAACCGACCTTGCCGTCACCCAAGGCCACGAACATCATATAATCCTCACCCACCTTGATCTCCCGGCGATGGCGGGAAACAGGGACACTGCTTTGCGTTGATACTGCCTGCGGCTGTCCGAGCGCGGACGCTACTGAAGAGGCAACGCCCGACTCCGCGCTCACGATCTCGATCTCATAATCTCCCTCGGGAAGAATGACCTCAACAGGTTCTTCTTTCTGCGGCACGCCCTCGAGAAGGGACCTGGCCGTTATTCCCTGCCCCTTGATCACGGGCAGGTCAACAAGAAGGGCCCCACCTTTCAAGACACGGACCTCTTTGAGGTCAACCGCCAAAGGATCAATGCGCACCGTCTCGCCTCTGATGAAAATAGATTGCTGAGCAAGCGCGTTCGCGGCCGTTCCTTCCAGCATCCAGGTGCGATATTTCTTGATACGGCTCTCAGCAGCTTCTTTCTCTTCCGCCGCTGTCTTGACACGATTGCGGGCGTTCCACTCTGTTTCAGAAAGGGGCTGGACGGCAAGCGTCTTTTCTTTGGTCTCATCCCAATGCCGGTCGCGTCCGCTTACTTTCAGCACATAAGCATAATTCTTGCGCGAGCTCACATAACGGCCGTCCTTCGTGCGCCCATCCCAGAAGATCGGTTCATTGATATTAAAAACGTCGCCTGTAAAATCCTTGATCAGCTTCTTGGTATCGCGGTCAATGATATCAAGCTCCCACGCGGCAATGAACGGCGCATAATTGGTGAAGATCCGAAATTCCATCCGCTCGACGGGCGTGTCGTTATACATGAGCATCACATCTTCGAGGGCGACCACATTAAGCCTCGGCTTAGGCGTTGTGTCATCACGCACAAGATCAACACTGGTATCAAAGAATTTAGCTTCTTCACCCGTGATCTCTGCCGTATCAACACTAATGCCGAAACTCACCTTAACAGTGCTGCCCGCCGTGACATCAATGACCTGCACCTTATCACTCGTCACAAAAGACCCGTTCGGCAGGGTGCGTTCATCGATCCGCAGCAAATGACGTCCCGGTAAAAGGCCCGGGATATGGAACTGACCATTGCTGTCCGTCGTCACGATAGTTCCATCTTCCATCACGAGGCGCACATGTGGCACGGGGCCTTCAATAACCTCTTCACGGTCCTCGGCAATATAATCCGGCGCATCCTGACGCCCGTTCTCGTTATGATCATAGAACACTTTTCCAAACACGGTTGCTGCGTCGAAGAGCGGATCAAGGACCACCTTGACCGTCTCGCTCGCACTATTTGAAACAGCTTCCCCGTTCGTATAGCGCAGCTGCGCCACGTTCTCATAAGATCCCGGCGTGACACCGGTTCCAGCGACAAGCTGATAACGCAATGTTTTCTTCTGTCCGGGCAGAAATGTGCCGGGATCAAACACAAGTGGACGGTTGCCCGAGGGATCAGCCATAGGGGCCCCATCAAGCAGTGCCCTTCCTTTCAGGAACTTGAACCCTGGCGGGATAATATCCTGAAGCCCCAATGTCCCAACAGCATTGCTCGCCGACAGATTTTCCATGGTAATGGTATAGGTCACCACCCCGCCCACACTCACCTCAGCCTTATTCGCATCTTTGGTGACGCGGAACAAACTTTGATCGGCATCGACAGGAATATCGATATGAACAGGAGTCGCGGCAACGGTGAAGTTCTCTGCCTTGGAACCTGTGACCACCGTGTGGCCTGCCGGAAGCTCACTGTTCATCTTTCCGGTCGGATGCGTATAGCCGCCTGCATCAACGACGATCTTAAATACTCCCGTTGCCCCAAGAAAATAATAAAACCCGCTCGCATCAGTCGTAGCCGGATTAAGGTCCGTCGGGTCAAGGCCCGCATTAGCAACGTCTGCTTTCACATAGCTACCAGCACCCATATCTTTATACAAAGTGACCGTGGCATCCTTAACGGGTTTATCCGTCACAGCGTCGAAAACAAAACCATAAATATTATTAAAGATCATTGTTTGAACATTACTTGAAACACCATTGACAATGACCGACACAACATTACGGCCGTGCAACAGATCGGTCGAAAGTGTCATCGCAAAGGAACCATCAGGTGCCGCCGTCGTGTGTCCGGCGAAAGCATGAGGCGTCATCGTCAGCGCAAGCCCGCCAATGACATTATTAACGACAACATCAACATCCGCCCCCGGCAGCGCCCAACCTTTGATCTCAGGACGCGAACTGTCAACCCTGCTCTCATCAGTGGGAGATGTAATGACCGGCACTTCTGCATTCCCTGGGGCACTCACCACATTGAATGTGCTTGGCACACCGACCAAAGTCCCGATGTAGGGCGTGAGCGTGTTCGACCCCGTTGAAAGCGGAACAGCCGCCGCATTAATGGTCGTGGCCGGGGCATCGGCACTCCCTGTGACCACTCTGAAATTCCCGTCCGCATTACAGACTGTTGTAGCAACAATACGCCCAAGAAGGTCTCGGACCGTTACCGTCGCGTTCGGATTGCCCTTACCGATCAGGACAGGTAATGTGCCGGTCGTGCGCGGCGTGATCGCATCTTCGACAGGGGTCAGAAAAAGAAGATCACGAAATATCCAATTCACATTCGTTGATGCCGCACCCACATCCTGATCGAGTGAATTAAGCGCAATAATGCTATTAGTCACAGCGGTCGAGTCGCGCACATCCACATTCGTGACCACGGGTGTTTTATTAGTATTTGTAAGACTCCAAAAATTGTTATCGGATGTTGATCGTAGAACAAGATTATTCGCACCCAGCCCACCGGTCATCGTCAGATCATTGGCAATGGCCTGATCGCTCCCGGCCGTGAACTGAACGGTCTTGCCTGAAGGCGCATCAAAAGCCAGGTCATAAAAAGAGGTATCCCCTGCGATCACCGCCGGTGTTGTTCCGTCAAATGTCACGCGCCCGCCGTTAGGTGTAAAGACGCCAACGGTGCGTGCCCAGCTCTCTCCGACGGTAAATGTCTTACCGCTGCGAGGCGCAATAAGTGTTCCGCCTGTTAAAGAAAGAGTGCCTGAAAGATCCACATTCCCACCGTCAAGCGTCAACGTACTTCCACTGACACTAAGATCCCCGTATACCGTCATATCCACATTCAAAGGTAATTCATATGTATTGCTCGCGCCCGTATCCGTGATCACCAGGTCATGATACCTGATCTGTGCGTGTGCCGGGTCAAAGAGTGTGAGCGTTCGGGTCCCGGCGGCAATGCCGGTATAAGTAAAAGACCCTGAATCAATGTCGGGAGCAGTAATAAGCACAGTCTCATTGCCGAAAAGAGAAATGTCGCCATCATTCGAGAAAGTCTGGGTTACTGTAAGATCATGGCCGTCAAGCGTAAGGGATGCCCCGGCCTCTATGGTCAAGTCCCTGAGCACGACGTCCCCCAGGACCGCTGTCAAGTGAGGCTGTTGCCCTATGAGAAGGATCGTCACATCATCGCCCGTGATCGGCAGAACCCCGACATCCCAATTGCCCACCACGCCCCAATCATCAGATACAGCACCGGTCCAACGCAGTGGCCCTGTGCCAAAAGCCCAGTTCACATTGTTATACATGGCCGGCAAACGGTTGGGTGAATCACGGGCGATAAGTGTCACCCCGCCGGAAGCATCCGAATTCGTCACATCCACATAAGAGATCTGCTGAAGACCTCCGGGATCAAGCGTAATATACGCAGGGTTCCCATCGCCGTCTGTAGAACGTAATACCAGCCAGTTCGCGCCGCCTCCAGGCAAACTCACCCCCGACAACGTCAACGAGGACACGATCTCCTGAACCGAATACGACTCCAATGTCAATGCATGTTCCAGCATCTCCCCGGCCGGGATCTGCTTGACCAGGCGAAAGAAAATATTGTTCCCCGAGATCGTCTGATTGGTAGCCATGGCGGATGAAGTAGCGTCGAGCGTAAGCGTTCCGCCATTATGAACGAATGACCCATACGCTGCAAAGTTGCCCCCGACCGTAAAACTCCTGCCGCTGCCTGGAGCAATGAAGACACTGCCGTCCGAAGAAAAAGAGCCCCCGATATCAACGGAATTCGAACCGGCATCGAATTGTCCGGCGGACAAGGAAAAAGATCCGTTGACCGTGATATCTTTATCAATATTAAAAAGATCCAAATTATCATTAGTATCATTGATCACCACATTAAAGAACACCGCCGGACGGCTTCCGGCCGTGATCGTGCGGGTAAGGCCAGCATCATCGCCATTATAATAAAATGTTCCGGAATCAACATCCTGCTGTTCAATCACAACATTCTCACTGCCGTTGAGGTAAATAGTCCCGTTATTGACCAGCGTTCCGGCCGTCGCAAGCGAAGCTGTCGCGACAGTCAGGTCATAACTGTTCAAATTAATATGCGCATTAGTTTCCTGGATCGTAAGATTGCCGACAGAAACACTGGAAGAAAGTAGTGGCTGATTCGTGATCACCGCATTCGCATTATCTTCATCGATCCTGCGAATGATGACCGTATCCTCGGCAATAGGGACCGCGCCTCTGTCCCAATTATACGGGTCATCCCAATTCGTGTCTTTTGACCCATCCCATTTGAACGTCGTCTCACTGAATTGCCAATTGGGATGATTCCCTCCATCAAATGAACTACCACGCGGGAAAAGCATGAGCCCGCCATTCGTCGAGGCATCGTTGTCCACCACGCTCACGTTCGTGATGACCTGAGAAGCTCCGGCTTGGAGGCTTAAAGACCCTGTATTGCCCGATGAAGAGCTCGAGATGCTAAGCAAATGCGTCGTATCAAACCCTGTCAAGGTGAGTGCATCGGTCACGGTCTGAACACTGCCCGTCGCAAAAACAAGCCCGCTAGCCGTGGTATTCGCCACCGCCTTGCGAAAACGATAGAAAGTAGTATTCCCGCTCACGGCCTGTATTGTTCCGTCGAAAGTAACGGTCCCTGTACCCGGTGTAAAGATACCGCCCGTATGTGCAAAATCCCCGGAAACAGTGAACGCCGTGGCAATAGGAGGCAGGAATGTCCCACCCGAGATCGCAATGTTCTTCACATCAAGGACAGCACTCGTCGCTGTGAATACCCCGCCTTGGACCAAAAAATCTTCACTAGTGGTCAATGTCCTGGTACTGTCCACCGTCAGAAGTGCGTCTACCACCGTAAGCGCTTGTGTCACGGTCATGCTCGCGCTGATACGGAACGTATCCCTGAGGAGCGCCGTATTCTCTTCCTGCAATGTGATACTGTTGAACGTTGTTTTAGCCACCCCACCGATCACAAAACGGTTATTAAGAAAAACGATCGCCTCGCTGTCAGGCATCCCGACATATCTGACAACACCACTGTCGGTCATGGAGCCCGCGGTCACGGTCTCATTACCGTCGAGCACAATGGCCCCCTGATTGACCAACGCTCCGGTCACAATGATCGGGCACTGATCCAGGGTCAGCGTCGCCCCGGTTTGTATCGTTAGGCTTAGGACCGTGATATCTCGAAGTCCTGTCATCACAGGCTGGTTTACCGGAGCCGCGGGGATAATGACATCATCCCCAACGACCGGAACAGCGGAACTCCAGTTAGCCGGAAGATCCCACGCCGTGCTTGAGGCGCCAGTCCATGTGACAGTCGCAGCTAAAACATTAGAAGATAAAAAAAGGAGGCTGGCAGAGATGAAGAAAAACCTCTGCATCCAATGCCTTAAGACGTGAGTATTTTTGGCTGGGGTCATTTAACAATAGTATTAGTTATTAACTACTACTAATGTTATCAAATATTGATCTTCTTTAAATTTAATTATGACTTTTCTTTAGTTGTATGGTCTACCGGGATGATAGAGGGATAAGACTGAGAAAAGCAGGGATATTGTTGATGGGTTCAACATTGATGATGACCGGGACAAAGCCCCGGACATCGCGGGTGAGCGTTTCCAGGTCCTCGGGGGTCATTTCAAATTCCATGTTGCCGGCATTGCCCCGGATGAGCATATCAAGGCGGTCGGTATTAAGGTCGATACCGCCGAGATCTGCGGCATTGTCGACTTCTTCAGCACTATCGACAGCCTCGGCATGGTCCCTCGGAACAACAACATGCAGACGATCCCCTTCATCCAAGACCCTCAATTTAAGATCGTTTTTCAAAATTTTTAACATGTCCGCTTTAACTCTCGCTTTTTCTGCATTGTTCTTGCCTGATACCGTAAAATCAAAGGCTGTTTCATACATTTGTTTCATATGAGAACTGATACCTGTCGCCTTTTTATTCTTCGAACCTTTGGCAGGTGTCGGTATCCTGTTCCGCTGCTCCTCAGTCCGGATAAGTTCAGTAATTGAGATCTCCGCCGGCTTGATCCCCGCCTTCTTCGCAGCAATATTCCAGTCTTCCAACACTTTCACTACTTTCAGATAAGTCACAGGCCATGTTTTATTTGGATCTTCGCTGTTCATCTTAAAGGTCAAAGGGCCAAGCGCGTTGAGCGCCGGAAGGTACGGATTAACAAGTTCTCCTTTACGAACCAATCCCAACACATCCGCATTGTTCACAAAATAAGGCTTACCAGACGGATTACCAACAATAAGTTGCTGCGCCAGAAAGTTTGCCACCTGATCACCCGTCGCAATACGTGTTTTCAAGTCGGGTGATAAACGCCAGGCATATCCCGCCGGACCAGTGATCGCTTTTGCCACTTGCTCGCTCATTTTCTTTGCCATAAAAGCCGAAGACGGGCCATTGCTCGGCAAGGCCGCCGCGCGTTTTAAATTCTTCAGGTCCGGCAACAAATGCGGCTGTGCCATTTCACTCGGGATGGGCATATAGATCAATGAACGCCCCATCATTGATTGTTCATTAGGCAGGTCATTAAAGAAAAGAACCCATCTTTTCAAATTCTCAAACTGCTGCGGGTCATTCTTAAGAATTTCAGAATAATATTTACGGACCAGCGCTGACAGGAAATTCTTTCTTGCCTGCAATGTCTTCATGTCTGTTGAAAACTCAAACCCATTCACCCAAGTCTTGTCAGCACGATGCAGGATCCTTGTTCCCATAGGCGTAGAATCTTTGTTCGCACCAAAGTCCAGAAAAGCTATTTGTGTTGGGAAGATCCCCATATCCTTTACAAGGGTATTGCGCGATTTTCCATATTCCTCAGCATGCCGGGACCCGGCAGGAACAACAAGAAACCCGTCGGGAACCTCAAAGAAACCGGTGGCAGAAACAAGCTCCTTGATGCTAACACTCGTTACAGGCAGACCCCCGCTGAATAAACTTTCCGCCTTGCGCGAATAACGCGTCATTCGAGCCAATCCATCACGCAGTTCAGGCGTCATTTCTATTTTGTCGAACATGCGCGGATCATTCTGCCGCGCCGCCTGCAACACAAGAAGTGCCAAATTGTCTTTTGAAGCTTTCCAATAAACCGCGCGGGGACCAAAATTATACGTACCAAAAACCATGATGCGCTTATCCTGATCAGACGCTGTCGGATAGAAATAATGCATGATCCGGGACAGATGCGCCATATTGGCGATCGCCACGCGTGGATCATTTTTGTCGGCGCCCTGCAAATATTCAGGGTACAGTTGTTTAAGTTCTGCAAAAGTAGCGTCCAATGTATGCCAAACACTCCCCGGCGCCTTTCCTACAGTGCTCTCATTATAAGCCACACAGAACATGGCTTTCGCGAACCCCCGCGCAGAACCAAAGATCCTTGAGGCCGGTTCCCGACGATACCAGTCATTGATATTCGTTTCCAGATCCTTCAGGTTAACATTCTTGCTTTCGAGAGTTCTTTTTAATTGTTCCCCTTTTGTGCCGCCCGGATCTTTTTCATAGGCATTGATCATCTGTGCGACTTCTTCCAGGAATAGTTGATCGATCACAACAGGCGCGTCCGCAGACACGGCTGATTTTGAAACAGTGATAACGACCGGGGCACTCTTGGTCGCCGTATTCGACTTTACCGCTGCCATCAGATCTGACGGCAAAACAGTAGAAACGATCATGATCGCCGCAGAAAAAGCCTTCGCAAGAAAATTCCTGGAAAAATAACGGCTCATTTTGTTTTTGCCGATCGCCGCCGCCTGGTCCGTCGCGCCCTCTTCAACCATCTCGGAAGGATCCCCCGCCAGCGCCTTTGCCCTTTTCTGAACCCATTCCCTAGTTTTCTTTTCTATCATTTCCATCGAAGAAATATTATTAAGCGGTATTCTTGCCTTAACGATTGCGCCGCTTTCAGCCTCGCCTTGTTCTAAATTATCCGTGATCTTACATGTTCCCCCCAAAGACTCAACCCACGCTTTTGATAACGCAAACCCTTTCCCCCGACGATCAGGTCGTCCTTTTGTCGAACCTTGTGTATAACCTTCCTGAAGGCCGATCCCGTTATCACGTATGGATAAAATAAATTCCCCGTCAACAACGCGAGCGTCGAAGACAACAGCACCTTCATAAGACTTACCTTCTTGGAAAGATACCTTTTTCTGCTGTTCAACGGAGCCCAACGCATTCTGTATAAACTCTTTTAAGAGAAAATCCCACGGGCTCATCTGACCCACCGGCGTCTTAGCAGAGGTCCCGGTAAACAAAAAGAACAAAGCTGTGCGCTCTTTTAACTCAGCAGAAAGCAAACGCTTACGATCAACGAGAGCATCATAAATGACGGTAGAAAGTGCTTGTGAATCATAAATTTTATCATTGCTCCTCGCATTCCCCTTCTGGTCAACTTGCATCGAAAAACTCACCTCGGCGGGCTTCTGTATCTTTCCTGAAGGCGTAAGATCGATCGTTACATTTCGAGCACCTGTACTGTCAGCTGCATAATCCGACGGCGCCTGTTCAAAGTCTGTCGTAGCGGCAGCATCAGCCAAATTCGCCCCGCCCGAGAAATACTTGCGCGGGATCGGTTCATCCGTATAAATATCACGGTCCTCACGGATGAGGTTATAAACACCTTTCTCGAAAGCCTCGACATAACGGCTATAAATGCCGCTGATCTCACCCTTCGGGTCAAGCGTCTCAACGCCATCGGTCTTTTGCTGGTCCATAAAGACCATGGCCAGCGGATTTCCTTTCATCCGACCATCAGGCAATTCACGCATACGCGCGTTCTGCCATTTTTTCTTGAACCAGACAGACAATAACAGCGAATGATAGATCTGACGCAGTTCAGCGAAATGTTTGCCTTCATTGATCTCTTGTTCAAGGACAGGGAGGATCACTGAACGGATGACGTTCTGGGCAATTTCGTTTGGCGCGGTGGGGTTGCCCTGGGGTGCTTTCGCATTCAGAGCGAAGTCGCTTGGCAGCGTGCTTGGGGACACGGAGCCCCACTCTTGGTCTTGTTGTGGGGCACCATGTCCCCGGGTTGGCGTGAGGTTCTTTTCCGTAGCAAGATAATCGGCCTCGAGCATGACCTTTAATTTGGCATTGTCGATATAGGCGGACATGGTCTTATCTGCCTCGCCGCTGTTCTCATACACCAAGGCATGCTCTGGCACGATCCAGACTTTGTTAAAAGTATCAAGCGGGATATCGGTCGTGCCGAACTGTTCATACGTCCGGCGGTAGATCTCATCCCAGAATTTCTTTCCCAAGGCGCTGTCAGGATACATCAACGACGAGGTGAGCTGTTTGAGCACATAATCAAGTGCCAACAGATCGCGCCCCATTTCCGTGCGGCCGAAATTCTCCTCCACAATGCGGTTGTTCTCATAAGGCGAAAGGTTGACCCAGAGATCTTTTTCAGGGGTTGTAAGCGCGGCTAGAAAATATTTAACAAGGCGCTCTGTTTCATCCTCAAACGCCTCGCCCTCAAGGCCGCTACTGCCCGCATCGACCACGAAATTAAAACGAAAAGGATCTGCGCTGTCGAGCTTGATCCCGCGAAGCAGGCACGGCTTGAACGCATCAGAAAGTGTGATCATCTTTGCCGGCTCCGGCAAAAGAACAGACTGCGCCCTAGCCGGAAGAACACTTCCAGTCAGGAACACGACCGTCAAGATGATCGAACATATCTTTTCGAACATGACCTTCCCCAATATATAAGCACTCATCCACCTCAAGGAAGTATAGACGACGGAATGACGACGGACAAGGCGCCTGGAAGGCTTAAAGAAAACGTTTTCTTTTAGGGGGTATTAATGCTGTAAGTCTATTGATAGGCTAAAGATACTTCGCTGAACGAATATTCTTTTCCAAGTGAAAAACGAGGAAATTATTTAAAATACGCTTAAGTTCCTGCTTAATACTAGTAGAAAGTCTTAATTTAAGGCATCCGGCCCATGGGCGGCTCTCGATATACATGAGGGTAGCCACCGCCCCGCGCGAGACAGGCGCGGCATCAGGCGCGCGATGAAGGCAATGGCTGCATACCAACCCGCCCTTCACCATGCTGAAACGCGGCCTGTCCCCAAACCCTTTGCCACACACAACACATGAATCAATATGCGGCCTAAAACCCGACAACGCCAGGAATTTGATCTGGAACATATGGACCAGGCGGCTGACATCACGCTCGACCGATAATGCCCGTAAGAAATTCAGCAGGAGCTCATAGACCGCTTCGTTCGTTTCCTCAAGCGGCATTAGTTTTAAGACAAGTTCCGAGGCATAATCCGCCGCGATGATCCTCTTTTCATGACCGCGAAAACCCGGAAAGAATTCTTTCATATCACACTGCGCAACGAGATGGATCTCGCTGTCACGGTATTCATAATAGACGATGTCATTGACCGAAAATTTATCGAGGAGGGAACCGAACTTTCTGGGGTCCTTGCGGATGCCTTTGAGCACCCCGTTGACCTTTCCCCGGCGGCGCGTGAAGAAAAAAGCGATCTTGCTCGTCTCGCGGTGATCGATCGAGCGCAGGACAATCGCTTCAGTGGAGATGATCGCCATATCCTATTTTTCCGAAAGGGAAACCGCCAAAAGGAGATCTTCTTTTGTGTGCATGAGGTCGCGCTCGGTGCTGGTGGCATCATCATAGCCTAACAAATGCAAAATACCATGCGCCACATAACGGAAAAGTTCACGCTCGAATGTTTCATCAAAACGCACGGCATTACGCCTGGCTTCCGCCGGACAAACGTAGATCTCTCCGTCAATATAAGCCCCCTTCGCATCAAGGCTGGAGAGCAAATTAAAGGTCACCACATCTGTCACATGATCATGCCCAAGTGCCTTATTATTCAACGCGCGCATTTTCTTATCTGATAAAAAGACGATCGATAGTTCAGCGTGCTTTACTCCTGCCTCTTTAAGCATGAGCACAGATGCCCGACGAACAAAAGCAGGCGAAAGGGCGCAGGGGCCGCTGACTGACACAACCAATGAGGTTGATAACTTATTTTTGCTCGACGATCCCTCGGCTTTCAGCCTCGGGATGACGGACAAATTTCTCTTAACGTCCATTTTTTCTGGCTTCGGGATATTTGACACGGGTGTGGTACATCGCACTTAAGGTGCGGGCGAATGTTTCGCAGATCTTGTTGATCTCACACAAGGTCAGCGTGCATTCATCAAGCTGTCCGTCGATGAATTTATTATTGACGACCTTGCGCACAGTCTCCTCGATCTTGACCGGTGTGCGGTCATCCATGGCGCGCGTCGCACCCTCGACCGCATCCGCGAGCATGACGATCGCGGTCTCTTTGGTCTGCGGCTTGGGGCCGGGATAACGATACTGCTCGGAGCTGATCTCATCATCCCCTGCATCTTCGAGCGCTTTCTGATAAAAGAAATGGATAAGGCTCGTGCCGTGATGCTGAGCGATAAAATCAATGATCTTGGGATTAAGTTTCTCTTCTTCGGCGAGATCAATGCCTTCTTTCACGTGATTTAAGATCACCAAGCGGCTGATCGAAGGCTCAAGATCCTCATGCTTGTTATCAACATGGATCTGGTTCTCGGTGAAATATTCAGGCTTATTGAGCTTACCGATATCATGATAATAAGCGCCGACCCTGACCAAAAGCACCTTGGCATTGATCGCATCTGCCCCAGCTCCGGCGAGATTGCTCAACACAAGCGAATGGTGATAAGTGCCAGGCGCTTCAAAGGCAAGACGTTTTAAGAGCGGCTGATTGATGGAATCAGATAACTCCATCAACGTAAAGTTTGTCATTTCCCCGAAAAGCATTTCAAAGATCTTCAAGGTCGCTAAAACCACCGCAGATGATACAAGCCCACTGATAAAAAGCGGGCGCATGTGGTCCATGAACACATCCTTGGTGAACTCAGGATGCATCAGAAAATATCCGAATGCCTGAGCAAAACCCGCCAGGATCCCCGCCCAGATCACGATCCCGCGTGTCCGCGCATCCCTCACCGCATATGCCGCCAGGATGCCGCCCATGAAGACGATCAGCATGAATGCAAGGTCCACCCCCGCGATCAAACTCACGACGGCAGAGGAAACAAAGACCATGGCAAAAGAAAGTTCCAGGTCGCCAAAAAGAAGCATGGTGAGCATCCCGACACTCACGACAGGGATAAAATACGGCGAGAAACGGGAATACGAGATCATGGCATTCGCGCACGCGGCGATCAAGGCCAGCAAGAGCCCAAAATGCAACAGCCGCCGTGACGTCGTCTTCTCAAAAAGGATAAGATACATCCCGCAGAATAAAAGAAGGAGCGGAATGACCAACGGAAGAGAGGCTAAAAAACAATAGCCTGTCAGCACGACCGTGATCCCGAACCCGATGAAGATCTTATTTTTGTTTGTTTTGATGATCTCTATCATAAGCCTCAATGATCTTCTGGACCAATTCATGACGGACCGTATCAGCCCCTGTCAAATGAACGATCTTGATCTCCTCAACATTCCTTAAAACACGCTCAGCATCAATAAGCCCGATCAACTGCCCGCCGGGAAGGTCACTTTGTGTCACGTCCCCTGTGATGACCGTTTTTGAATCAAACCCCAGGCGCGTCAAAAACATTTTCATCTGCTCAGGTGTTGAATTCTGTGCTTCATCAAGGATAACGAACGCCTCGTTGAACGTGCGGCCGCGCATATACGCAAGAGGAGCGACCTCAATAACACCCTGATCAGAATACTGCTCAACCTTTTCCGGCTCGATCATTTCATAAAGCGCGTCATAAAGCGGGCGCAGATACGGCATGACCTTTTGTTCAAGCTCACCGGGCAAAAATCCCAAATTCTCACCTGCCTCGACCGCCGGACGCGTCAAAATAATACGCCGGACAAGTCCTTTTTGAAGTGCGTTGACCGCCATGGCCATCGCAAGGTATGTTTTTCCTGTCCCCGCCGGGCCGATACCAAAAACAATATCGTATTTCTTGATGGCCTCGACATAATCGATCTGCCCTTTGGTCTTCGGCGTTATGAGACCACCCTTGACCGGCAATTCGATCTTTTCTTTAGAAAGGCGCTTCAAGCCGCCTTCCTGTTCCTGCTCGGCAACACGGTTCGCGAACTGGATATCGCGTTTCTTAACAACTCGGCCGCTCTTGACGATATTTAAAAGATAATTAAAAAGCTCACCGACCTGATTAACCTTATCATCCGCCCCCTCGACCCTGATCCCCTCCTGCGTCCGGTAAACACGAACAGAAAATTCTTTTTCAATGGTCTTCAGATTTTCGTCATACTTGCCGAACAGTTGCTGGATATCACGGTTGTCGTCGAACTTAAGGTTCAGGATCATGCGGTCAGCCTCCTATTTTGTTTCTGTTGACGGATTGGTCTCAACACTGCCTGCCGGTTTTTCAGCCGGCGGTATCTTAAGCGTCACGCCGGACTTGAGCGCATTGGGATTCTTGATCACATCACGGTTCATGTCATAGATACGCATCCACTGATTAAATGAACCATAATATTTCTTGGAGATCTTCTGCAGGGTGTCGTCTTTTTGGACCACATACGTCTCAACACCTTCGCCCGCACCGTCGGCCTTTTGGGTCAACGTTTCACTGGTCATCTTCGGGAAAGTAAAGTTACTTTCATGAACAATAACAGTATCTTTACTTTCAGTCACCACACGGCTTGAACCATCACTGGTCTCGCTCGTCGCTGTTGTGGTCACGACCTGTGGCACTGATACATTCTTATCCTTGTTCGCAAGTTCAACGACCAAAACCTTACGGGTCTTGGCACGGTTATCACTTTCTCTAGACACACCCGGGATATCCTGATCCACACGCTCTTTATCGACCAAGTATGCTTTCCCGCCCACACAACCGGAGAACGCGAACAAAGCCGTCACCCCTAATGAAAGAACAGCTATCCTTATTTTCATAATTCTCTCCTATGCCGTCTTTTTTTTCAATGTCACAAGCCCAAGGTCTGCGAGCTGTTTGTCGTCGATCAACGACGGCGCATCTGCCAAAGGACATGCCCCGCGCTGGGTTTTCGGGAACGCAATAGTATCACGGATCGAATCAAGTCCCGAGAGGATCGCGACCAAACGGTCAAGACCATAGGCCACACCCGCGTGAGGCGGTGCACCATACTCGAACGCCCGCAGGAGAAAACCAAAACGGCCTTCGATCTCTTCCGGCTTAATGCCGATAATATCAAAAATACGCTTCTGCATATCCCGGCGATGGATACGGATAGAGCCGGAACCGATCTCATTACCGTTCAAGACCAGATCATAGGCGCGTGAGCGAATATTGTTCAAGTCTGTCCCGTCCAAACGGCCGACATCATCAGGATGCACGGAGGTGAAGGGATGATGTTCGCTGTCCCAGCGCTTTTCTTCGGCATTCCACTTAAAGAGCGGGAATTCCGTCACCCACAGGAACGCGAATTCATTTTTATCTGTCTTGTCTTTGCGGATGTCAGGCTTGTCGCAACCATACTTCGCCATAGCCTCAGCGTGACTCATGCGCGGGAAAGGGATAGGCAGGTCAATGCCCTTTACTTCCTTCAAGACCTTCTGGAACATCCTCTCGGTCAACGCATAAATATCTTCTTCGTCGACAAAAGACATCTCCATATCGATCTGCGTGAACTCCGGCTGACGGTCTGCGCGCAGGTCCTCATCACGGAAACATTTTACGATCTGAAAATAACGGTCCATGCCAGAGACCATCAAAAGCTGTTTAAAAAGCTGAGGCGACTGCGGAAGCGCATAGAACTGCCCCAAATTAAGACGGGACGGCACTAAAAAGTCGCGTGCACCCTCGGGTGTTGACTTGGTCAGGACCGGCGTTTCAACTTCGCAGAACTGCTCGGCATTCAGGAAAGACCTCACGGTGTTCGCGAGTTTATGCCTCATCATAAGCGACTCACGCATTTTGTCGCGACGGATATCAAGATAACGGTAGGTCAGACGTGTTTCTTCATTCACATCAACATCCCCGTCGATCTCAAAGACCGGGACCTTACTCTCATTCAGTATTTCAAGCTCTTTGGCCAACAGCTCAACGCCACCCGTCGGAAGACCTGCATTCACATTCTTGTCAGGACGAACACCCACCGTCCCTTTTAGACGGATCACAAATTCAGGCCCGAGTTTCTGGGCATTATTATGTGCCTCTTTAGCAACGGAGGGAACAAAAACGACCTGCGTGATGCCATAACGGTCGCGGATATCAATAAAAATAAGTTTGCCGTGGTCCCGGCGGCGATGCACCCATCCGCACAATACCACATCCTGATCCTTATGCTCTGGCCTTAATTCCCCACAAGTATGTGTACGCAACATCTTAACTACACCTTTCTAACGATTGAACGCCTTGACCAATGCTGTGATCGATCGAGTTGTCCGCTCTTCTGTTGTTTGTTCACCGGTCTTCATATTCTTGATGCTGACCGTATTATTCTTCATTTCCTCATCCCCGAGGATCCAAACCTGCTTCGCGCCCAACTTATCCGCTTGCTCAAACTGTTTCTTGAACGCTCTTCCGCCGCCAAAATCCATATCCACACTCACGCCCTCTGCGCGCAGTTCATTGACCAACACAAAAGCAGATGTTTCATACTCAGGCTTTGCCGCGACGACAAACACATCGATGGAAGAGGCAACTGCCATTTTCTTTCCTTCAGCCTCCAGCGCCAAAAGCATCCGCTCCATCCCGAGCGCGAAACCGATAGCCCCAATGGTCTCTGGAAAACGGCGATCACCGCCGCCCAGCTGTTCGATCAAACCATTATACCGCCCGCCCGCACCGATGGCATCCTGCGCGCCCAAGCCCGCATAAGATATCTCAAAGACCGTATGCGTATAATAATCCAATCCGCGCACCAGGTGGGAGGAAACTTCATATGTTACACCCAGCTGATCAAGCCCTTCCTTGACCTTCTCAAAATAAACACGGCCCTTTTCTGACAAATGCTGTGTCCCGATCTGAAGGCTATTGATCACGTTCCGGCACGCCTGATCTTTCGAATCCAGCAAACGAAAAACATTACGCTCATATTGAGCCTTAACATCATCACTTAATGACCCGATCGTATCCTTTAATTCCTGCCGCAGCCAGCGCGCAAAATTCTCTTTATCCTCTGCACTGCCCAGCGAATTGATCTTGAGCTTAAAGTCCTTGATACCAAAAGACTTGATCATATTGACCGCAAGCGCGATCATCTCGGCATCCAACAGCGGATGGTTAGCCCCACGGCCGATCGCCTCTGCCCCTATCTGATGGAACATGCGCAAACGCCCTTTTTGAGGACGCTCACCACGGAACATCGGACCAATATAAAAGAGTTTTGACAGAAAATCATTGCGGCCCATGTCATGCTCGTTATACGCACGCACGATCGGCGCTGTTCCCTCAGGCCGAAGGGCAAGGCCAGCGTCTGCATCAGCAGCCCCTGCGTCTTTGCGCTGAGATAAGACTTCCAACAACTGCTTGTTCACGACCTCGGTCGTTTCACCCAAAGAACGTTTAAAAAGCGACACCTCTTCAAAAACAGGCGTGCGCATCTCACGATAACCATATGCCTTTAAAAGGGTTCTGGCCGTCGTCTCAAGATATTCCCATGCCGGGATCTCTGAAGGGAGAATGTCTGCCGTACCGCGGGGATGTGTAATTTTTTGCGCCATCAGGATTTCCTACAAAAAAAGGCGTGAATCATCACGCCCTTGAAATGGATAACCTCAACGAAGAGGCTGTCAACCGTATATATTCACGCAACGCTTTCACGTTACTTGATCTTCTGCTTCATCTCAAGGCCAGGCTTAAACACCACTACCCGACGGGGAGGGACCGGAACACTCTCGCCTGTGCGGGGATTGCGGCCAAAACGCGCGCGGCGTTCCTTGACCTTAAAAACACCAAAATTACGGAGCTCTACTTTTTCGTTACGGTTAAGCGCCTCAACAATAACATCGAACGTTTTCTGAACAATGCGCTTCACATCAACCTGTTTGATGCTCGTCATGTCCGTGATCTTAAGTACGATGTCTTTTTTGGTCATTCCCATAGCTGTCTCCCGTTGGCCCTGAAAATTTTGTAAGTATAGTATCAACAGCGTTTTAGGATGTCAATACCTAACTTTTAGACCACCATCTTAAAGGCGTCCTCACCTACAATAGCCTTGATCTCATCCATCAGCACTTCGCTCGGCGTCACATACAGGTCTTTGCCCACCTTGATCTCAACGCTTCTATAATTTCTTGTCGCGATCTGCAGATGCACAGGCACTCTCCCGGGAAACCGCTCAAGCTTCTGCTTGATCACCTTCAAACGGTCAGGTTCAGCCTTGGTCATGTCAATACGGATCGCCCTGACCGCACTGTAAATATTATTCACATCCTGAAGGTCATCGAGCACAATATTAGCCCGTCCGTCGCGGATGCTCAATTTTCCCTTCACATATACAATCGCGCCATCCTTGATATTGCGCTGGATCTTTTCATAGGTCTCTGGGAACGCCACAGCCTCCACTTTGCCTTCAATATCTTCAAGCCGCAGGATCGCCATCCGTTTACCATCACGTTTCGTAACGGTCGAACGGATATCAATGATCATGCCGATAAAAACAACCGGCTTGCCATCGCCCATTCCTGGCACTTTTAAAGAAGTCGCATTCGAGAACGTCTGGATCTCGATCTTATAACGGTCAAGCGGATGCCCGCTCAAATAAAACCCGAGCAATTCTTTCTCAAATGTAAGCAGTTGCGATTGTGGGAGCTCCTTCACATCAGGAAAAACATTCTCCTCCGCCTTAAAACCACCAACAGCCTCTCCCATAGAAAAGAACGAGAACTGACCAATGGATTCTTCTTTTTGCTGATTCGTCCCCCGGTCAAGCGCCTGATCCACCACCGCAAGCATCTGGGAACGTTTGGCCCCCATCGAATCGAACGCACCGCATTTGATCAGCGATTCAATGACCTTACGGTTGTTGGTGCGAAGGTCCACGCGCTTGCAGAAATCAAAGATCGACTTGTATTTTCCGTGAGCATCCCTGTCTTTGACCATGGACACGATCGCCGCACCGCCCACGTTCTTGACCCCCAAAAGGCCATAACGGATAGAACGCTCACCTACGACCGAAAATGTCTGACGGCTTTCATTCACATCCGGCGGAAGCACGCGAAGCCCCATGCGCTCGGCTTCCTTTACATATTCAACCAGCTTATCAATGTTATCTTTTTCATTGGTCAAAAGCGCGCACATATACTGCGTCGGATAATTAGCCTTCAAATACGCTGTCTGATAGGTCACCACTGCATACGCCGCCGAATGAGAACGGTTAAACCCATAACCCGCGAATTTATCGATCAAGTCGAAAAGATGGTTTGCTTCCTCCTCAGGGATATCATTGATCGCTTTGGCCCCCGTCACGAAAGCCGCACGCATCTTCTGCATCTCATCCACTTTTTTCTTGGACATGGCACGGCGCAAGTCATCGGCCGCGGCCATATCAAAACCAGCGAGGACACACGCCATTTGCATGACCTGTTCCTGATAAATAGCGACACCATAACTGTTCTTTAAGATCGGCTCAAGTTTAGGGTGCACATACTTGACCTCAGCCTCACCACTTTTGCGCGCAACGAATTCATCGAGCATGCCGCTTCCCATGGGACCAGGACGGTAAAGTGCCAATAACGAAATAATATCTTCGAATTCCGATGGCTTACTGCGCACCAGGAGATTCCGCATCCCGTCACTTTCAACCTGGAACACGCCGGCACTTTCACCACGGCTTAAAAGCTCAAATGTCTTTGGGTCGTCGAGCGGGATCTTGCTTAGATCAATGGCCTTCCCCGTCGTTTCCTTGATAACGCGCACGGCATCCTGAAGAAGCGTCAGCGTCTTAAGACCAAGGAAGTCCATCTTAAGAAGACCGATCTTCTCAACCCCCTTCATGGAAAAAGCAGTGATGATCTGTTCTTCTGCTTTATAAAGCGGGCAATACTCAACTAACGGCTTATCTGAAATAACAACACCCGCCGCATGCACCGACGCATGACGGTTCAGGCCTTCAAGGACACGCGCGATCTCCATCAGCCTTTTGGCCGTCTCATCCTGCAACAAAAGGTCACGCAATTTCGGCTCATTCTCAAGTGCTAAGTCAATGGTCACGTGTTTGGCTTCACCATTCTCATCCACCAGACGGTCGGGGATCAATTTAGCGATCGGATCCACATCCGCGAACGGCAGCCCCAGCGCCCGGCCCACGTCGCGCACAACAGCCTTCGCCTGCATGGTCCCGAAAGTAATGATCTGCGCCACACTATCGCGGCCATATTTGCGAGTCACATAATCAACAACCTCGCCCCGGCGCTCAACGCAAAAATCAATGTCGATATCCGGCATGGTCTTGCGGTTAGGGTTCAAAAAACGTTCGAAAGAAAGCGCGTATTTGATCGGATCAAGGTCTGTGATCCCCAAGAGATAACTGACAATACTGCCTGCCGCTGACCCGCGTCCAGGCCCGACAGGAATACCCGTTGTCTTGGCATAACGTACAAAATCCCAGACGATCAGGAAATATCCCAGGAACCCCAAATTCTTGATGACCTCTAGTTCAAAATCCATCTGCTTGATCGCGTTCTCGGGAACAACGCCGTTATAACGCTCAATCGCACCCTTCATGCAAAGCTCGCGCAAATACACTTCTTTCGGCTCGCCCTGCGGTGTGGCGAATTCAGGCACATGGTATTCACCGAACTTGAGTTTCAGGTCACATTTCTCAGCGATAGCAAGCGTGTTCGCGACTGCTTCCGGCGCCCATGAGAAATTGCGGGCCATTTCATCAGCGCTCTTGAAATAAAATTGGTTGGAATTCATACGCATGCGCTTAGGGTCAGAGAGGGTCGCCTGTGTCTGGATACACAAGAGAGCCTCATGCGCTTCATAATGTTCAGGAAGAAGATAATGAACGTCGTTGGTCGCCACAAGCGGGATGCCTGTTTCGCGTGACATCCTCAACAACCCGTCGTTAACAAGGCGCTGTTCAGGGATGCCGTGCTCCATGACCTCAAGATAAAAGTCGCCCGGCTCAAAAATGCCGCGATATTCCTCGGCGATACGTTTGGCATCATCGTATTTTCCGGCCATCAGCTTCATCGAAAGCTCGCCCTTAAGGCACGCAGAAAGGCCGATGAGCCCCTTGGCATGCTTGGCCAATAGTTCTTTATCAATGCGAGGCTTATAATAAAACCCCTCGAGAAACCCTGCCGAAACAAGCTTCATCAGATTGCCATAACCTTCGGCATTTTTTGCTAACAAGACAAGATGGGCGGTACTGCGCTGATCGCCCGAACGTTCAAAACGTGTGGTCGGCGACACATACACTTCACACCCGATGATGGGCTTGATATTGTTCTTCTTAGCTTCTTCATAAAAATCGAGCGCACCGAACATATTGCCATGATCGGTCATGGCCACCGCTGGCATGCCAAGGCTGGCAGCGCGTTTCATCAATTCCTTGATGCGGCAAGCGCCGTCGAGAAGACTGAACTGTGTATGAAGATGAAGATGAACGAAGGACATAGACAGGTAATGGACGATCTGGATCAACTAAAAAAGTTAACGGTCAGAGGACAAGCACCCTCTGACCGTTAACATATTATTTATTCCCATTCGATCGTGGCCGGCGGCTTGGAGCTGATATCATAGACCACACGGTTGACCCCGCGCACCTCATTGATGATGCGGTTGGAAATACGGCCCAACAGGTCGTATGGCAACTGCACCCAATCAGCTGTCATGCCGTCGAGACTTGATACACAACGGACCGCAATGACATTCTCATATGTGCGCTGATCGCCCATAACCCCGACCGTCTTGATCGGAAGAAGCACGGCAAAAGACTGCCAGACAGAATTATAAAGATTGGCTTTCTTGATCTCTTCAAGCACGCGCTCATCCGCTTCGCGCAGGATCTCAAGACGCTCATCCGTCACATTCCCTAAGATACGGATCGCAAGACCCGGCCCCGGGAACGGCTGACGCTTCAGAAGCGGCTCAGGCATGGCAATGACCTTACCGATCGCGCGCACTTCGTCCTTGAAAAGATCCCTCAAAGGCTCGACCAGCTGAAGATGCAAGGACTTCGGCAAACCGCCCACATTATGATGGCTCTTGATCACAGCGGAAGGACCGCCCGTCGCTGAAACAGATTCGATGACATCGGGATATAACGTCCCCTGTGCCAGGAATTCAGCGCCTTTGATCTTTTTAGCTGCGGCCTGGAACACTTCCACAAAAACACGCCCGATGATCTTGCGTTTTTCTTCAGGATCAGTCACACCCTTAAGCTGTGACAAAAATTCCTTTGACGCGTCGACCATCGTGACATTCATTTTGAAATTGACTTTATAGGTCTTATAAACAGACTGGCCTTCGCTCTTACGCAACAGACCATTATCAACAAAGATACAATGAAGGTTATTACCGATCGCCTTGTGGATGAGCATCGCCGCTACCGACGAATCAACACCACCGGAAAGACCAAGCACCACCCTCTTATTCCCAACCTGTTCCTGGATCTTTTTAACAGCCGCATCAACGAAACGATCCATGGTCCAGCGAGGCAGGCATCCGCAAATGCCAGTCACAAAGTTCTGCAGGATCTGCGTCCCGCGCTGAGAATGCACGACTTCAGGATGGAACTGCACCGCGTAGATCTTCTTGGCGCGATGGGCCATGGCAGCACAACTATTGCTTAACGTGTGCGCCATCTTTTCAAAACCCGCCGGAAGCTGAACGATCTCATCCCCGTGGCTCATCCAGCAGGTCAGATTCGTCGGAAGATTCGCAAAAAGATCCTTGTTATTGTCCACGAAAAGTTCGGCACGGCCATATTCACGGTCCTTGCACTTGTTAACTTTACCGCCGAACATCTGTGTGATGACCTGCATGCCGTAGCACACGCCGAGGATCGGGATCCCGAGCTTGAAGATCTCTTTATCAGGCTGAGGCGCATCTTTATCATAAACACTCATCGGCCCGCCTGAGAAGACAATACCCTTAGGCGCGATCTCTTTGATCTTCTCGATCCCAATATTAAAAGGAACGATCTGACTGAACACCTTATTCTCACGGATACGGCGCGCAATGAGCTGTGTGTACTGAGAACCGAAATCCAGGACCAGGATCACGTCCTTTGTTTTCGGACGCTTGACGATCTTAACATTAAGCAGGCTTGAACGTGAATTCGTCTGGATAGGCGAGAACTTCCTGAAAGAACCAAAAGATTTCTTCGCGAATGAAGAAGCTCTTTTACCCGACGGCAGGAACTTTTTACCTTCAGAGACAGGTTTAGCACCCATCTTGAGAGACTTTACGGCTTTTACAGTCTTAGTTTTTTTGACAACTTTAGGCATTAAAACAACCTTATTTTAGTTAATGAGTTACTAATGGATCATCTATATAAAAAGCCTGAACAACGGCTTATTTGCCCATACCCACTTTTTGGCTCATTTGAAATACTTTGCCTTCGCTCTGGAAAGAATGCGCAATGATGATCTCAACATCATGCATTTCCTTGATGTTCGAGGCGCCAAGAGACCCCATCGATGTTTTGAGAGCACCGACGAGATTCTGAGAACCATCATCCACCTTTGCTGGTCCAAGCAGGATCTCTTTAAGAGTGCCGGCCTGTCCGACCTTCACACGCGTACCGCGCGGAAGATTTGCATTCGACGTTGCCATGCCCCAGTGATAACCACGGCCAGGCGCTTCAAATGCTTTAGCAAATGCAGAACCGACCATGCACGCGTCGCCACCAGCCGCGATAGCCTTGCAGATCTCACCACCGATACGCATACCGCCATCAGTAATGATCGGAACATACTTACCCTTGCGCTTGAAGAAATGATCGCGCGCCGCCGCACAGTCAACGGTCGCCGTGATCTGCGGAACGCCTATCCCCAACACCCCGCGGCTCGTACACGCCGCACCAGGACCGACACCAACGAGGATCGCAGAAGCACCGATCTCCATAAGCTCGAGTGTCACATCATAAGTCACCGTATTACCGACCATGATCGGGATCTGGGACTCTTTACAAAATTTCTCAATATCCAATACTTTATATTCACTAGCAACGTGCTTGACCGTCGCAACAGTGGACTGAACAATGAACACATCGCAACCAGCATCCTGGGCGATCTGATGGAACTTCTTGGCATTCTGGGGGATACAGCTGACGATTGCAGGAACTTTATGCTTCTTGATCTCTTCGATACGCTTGGCGATCAAAGAATCTTTAACGGGCTTAAGATACAAACTTTGAATAAGCTTGGTCGCCTCTTCAGGAGAAGATTCCGCGATCTGCTCGAGGATCTCATCAGGATTTTCATAACGGGTCTGAACACCGTCGAGATTGATCGACGCGATACCGCCCATTTTCCCCATTTCGATCGCGAACTTGACGTTCACCACACCATCCATGGACGCGGCCAGGATCGGGATATCAAATTTCATTTTCCCGATAGACCAGGAAACATCCACTTCATTAGGATTGATCGTTTTATCGCCCGGAACAAGCGCGACCTCATCAAAACCATAACAACGACGCGCTCTCCTGTTAATCCCTATCCAGTCTGCCATGGACCTAACCTCCGTATTAACAACAATTTAGGTAAATTTAACGGTTTTTGCCGTCTATTTTGCGGGTATATAGCCTTATATTGTATTAAAATATAGGAAATAAGTCAACAAGAAATCAATGGGGGGATGTATTCGGGACACCCAGGAATATGGAAAGACTTTCCAAAGGTTGGATATTAAGGTTCCTGTAAGTTTTACATGGGTAAATAGTGTTTATTGAGCCGGGCAAAGT
>DYQZ01000014.1 GCA_020719005.1 Candidatus Omnitrophus sp. | reverse complement strand
CTCTAGATAAGGCCCTTTGGCAACTGAACGAGCCATAATTATTTCCTTCTCTTAATAATGAATTGATCAGAATACTTACGCTTCGCACGGGTCTTGTAACCCTTGGTCGGCTTACCCCATGGCGTAACAGGATGAGGATTACCCTGAGGTGTTTTACCTTCACCACCACCATGAGGATGGTCGATCGGATTCATAACAACACCGCGAGACTGTCCACGAATACCTAACCAACGATTCCTACCTGCTTTACCAATAGATTGTGTACCATGCTCCATATTCGAAAGCTGACCGACCGTCGCACGGCACTCGATCGGGATCTTCCGCATTTCACCAGAGGGCATCCGGATGATCGCAAGACCACCTTCCTTACCCAAAAGCTGTGATGATGTTCCTGCAGAACGGACGATCTGACCGCCTTTGCCTGGACGAAGTTCAATATTATGAACAGCAGTACCTAGCGGGATCTTGCTTAAAGGCAGTGCATTACCAACACTGATCTCGGAGCGCTCTGCATTAGAGCTGATAACAATAGCCCCGACTTTAAGTTCCAGCGGTGCCAAAATATAACTCTTCGTCTTATCGGACTGATACTCGATCAGCGCAATACGTGAAGAACGATTAGGATCATATTCGATACCAATGACCGTTGCAGGATCATCAATACGATTACGCTTGAAATCAATGATGCGATACATTCTCTTGTGTCCACCGCCGCGATGACGCGATGTGACACGGCCATTATTATTACGACCACCAGACTTTTTCAGCGGGGTCAGTAATGATTTCTCCGGGCTATGTTTTGTCAACTCTTTGAAATCACAAAGAGCTGCATGCCTTACACCGGGTGTGGTGGGTTTGAAACGTTTAATACCCATATGATCAGACCACCTCTATCTTGTTGCCCTCACGAAGAGTGACAACGGCTTTTTTCCAATCAGACGTATAACCGTACTTGGTACGCACACGCTTGAGCTTACCTGGCATATTGACGACATTTACAGACTGGACTTTGACTTTGTAAATCTCTTCAACTGCCTTCTTAATTTCTATTTTGGTCGCTTTTGTATCGACCTCGAAAAGATACTTACGGATCTTCTCAACAGCCGCACCTTTTTCTGTGCGTAAAAAACTCTTTAGAATATCGTAGCTGGTTCTCATTGTAATCTCTTCAGAAGTTTTTCCATCGCAGACTTTGTCACGAGGATCTTGTTATTCTTGATCACATCCAACGCGTTGATATCGATCGCGCGAAAGATCTGAAGTCTGGCAACATTGCGTGAAACGAGCTCAACTGAAGCTTCACTTCCCTCAAACATCGCCAATACTTTCTTACCTGACATTTTCAAATTCTTTAAAACAGCAACAAAGTCCTTTGTCTTACCAGACTTGATAACGATCTGATCCACGCATACCAAAGAACCATCTTTGTATTTTGCTTTCAATGTTTCAGTCAATGCGGCAATACGCACTTTCTTAGGCACTGTATAGGAAAAGTCGCGCGGCTGAGGACCAAAAACAATACCACCATGACGCATTAAAGGAGAACGGCTTGAACCCTGACGAGCACGGCCTGTACCCTTCTGACGGAAAGGCTTTTTGCCGCCGCCGGAGATCTCAGAACGCACCTTGGTATCAGCATTCCCCTGGCGCTGATTCGCCTGATACATCACGATCGCCTGATGGATGACATCCTGATTGACGTCTTTTTCAAAAGCAACCGGAAGGTCCATGGACCCGGTCTCTTTTCCTTCAATATTATAAACAGTGAGCTTCGGCATTACTTCCCTTTACCTTCGTTACTTATTTCTTACCCTTACCCTTGACGCCGGCCTTAGCCTGCTTCATCGGATTACGCTTATGAACAACGACTTCCTTCTTCTCATCAAATGAGCGATAAGCTCTCTTGAGAGAACGCTCGACCGAAAGAAGACCGTTCTTGCAACCAGGAACAGCACCTTTAACGAGGATCATATTATTTTCCGCGTCCACTGCCATCACGCGCAGGCTCTGGACCGTGACACGGTCATCACCCATGTGACCAGGCATATTCTTGCCGCGCAGAACGCGACCAGGATATGTGTTGGCACCGTTAGAACCGATACGACGATGATGCATGGAACCATGCCCGGCATCGCCACCATGCCAATTCCAACGTTTCATACCACCCTGAAAACCTTTACCAATAGAAGTCCCGACGACGTTGACATACTCGCCAGCACGGAAGAAATCAACCAAAAGCTTTTGCCCGACTTGATAAGGAGCATTATCCGTTGATTTGAATTCTTTGACCGTACGAAGTGTCGGAGTATTCGCCTTCTTGAAAAGACCAAGGCGCGGCTTTGAACAACGAGATTCTTTGATCTCATCAAAACCGATAACAACCTTCTTCGGAGATTCTTTCACTCCCAGAACATAACAAGGGCCAATTTCGATGGCTGTTACAGGAACAACGTTCCCTTCCTTGTCAAAGATCTGGGTCATGCCTATTTTTTTACCTAACAAACCGCTGATCATATTGGGACTACCACTTTATTATTGTTTAATTTCTACGTCCACACCAGCAGGAAGATTCAACTTCCTAAGGGCCTCAACGGTCTTTGAGGTAGGCTCAAGAAGATCAATGAGCCGTTTGTGCGTTGCTAACCGGAACTGTTCACGAGACTTCTTATCAATGACCGGAGAACGAAGGACGGTATACAGTTCCTTCTTGGTCGGCAGAGGAATAGGGCCGTGAACCTTTGCCCCTGTTCTTATTGCCGTATCCACGATTTCCTGGGTCGACTGATCGATCAATCGATGATCGTACGCTTTGAGTTTAATCCTTATTTTCTGCATCTTATCCTACAGCCTTCAGGCTTCAGTTTATTCAATGATTTCGGTGACGACACCTGCGCCGACCGTCTTACCACCTTCGCGAATCGCGAAGCGAAGTTCTTTTTCACAAGCAACAGGGACAATGAGCTCAACAAGCAAGACAACATTATCGCCGGGCATGCACATTTCAACACCAGCAGGAAGCTCAGCTGTTCCGGTAACGTCCGTCGTACGGAAATAGAACTGAGGACGATATCCCTTGAAGAACGGGGTATGACGTCCACCCTCTTCCTTGGTCAGGATATACGCAGAGCACTTGAACTTCTTGTGAGGCTTAATAGAACCAGGAGCAGCCAAAACCATGCCGCGCTCGATCTTCTCTTTATCAATACCACGAAGGAGAAGACCAACGTTATCGCCAGCCTGACCTTCTTCAAGCTCCTTACGAAACATTTCAACACCCGTAACGGTCGTCTTAGTGACAGCAGGATGAAGACCGACGAGGTCGATTTCCTGGCCAACCTTGACAATACCGCGCTCGATACGACCTGTAGAGACCGTACCACGACCGGAGATAGAGAAAACGTCTTCGACAGCCATCAGAAACGGCTTATCAAGTTCACGAACAGGCATCTGGATCCAGGCATCAACAGAGGCCATCAGATCAATAATGCACTTGGCTTTACCCGTAACATCCTTCGGATTCTCAAGAGCATGAAGCGCAGAACCACGGATGATCGGAGTATTATCGCCATCGAACTTATACTTTGTCAAAAGATCGCGGACTTCCATTTCAACGAGATCGATAAGCTCAGCATCATCGACCTGATCGCACTTATTAAGGAAGACAACAATGCGGGGAACGTTGACCTGACGTGCGAGAAGAATATGCTCGCGTGTCTGAGGCATCGCACCATCCGTCGCAGAAACAACGAGGATCGCACCATCCATCTGAGCCGCACCGGTGATCATGTTTTTAATATAGTCAGCGTGACCGGGGCAATCGATGTGAGCATAGTGACGATTGGCTGTCTCATATTCAAGGTGAGCAATATTGATCGTAACACCACGCTCTTTTTCTTCAGGAGCGTTATCGATCGAATCATATGCACGAGCCTTAGCAAGACCCTGCTCTGCAAGAGTTGTTGTGATAGCGGCAGAAAGAGTGGTCTTACCATGATCAACGTGACCAATCGTACCGATATTCAAGTGAGGCTTTGTTCTTTCGAATTTTTCTTTTGCCATAACTATTCCTCCGTTTTATGCGTAACCTTATTATTTTTTCTTGCTGTTTAAGTACTCTTGACGAGCGCCGACGATCTTTTCACTAACATTATTCGGAACCTGTGCATAATAAGAAGGTTCCATTGAAAAACTTGCGCGACCCTGTGTCAATGAACGCAGTGCATTCGCGTAGTTGAACATTTCAGCCAGAGGAATGTCAGCGCGAACTGTTTTGACATTGCTTATATTACCCAACTCCGTGATCTTCGCACGACGGGTATTGATATCCCCGATAACAGCACCCATGAAATCTTCAGGGGCTGATATTTCCACTGCCATGATCGGTTCCATGAAGACTGAATTACCTTTTGCCAAGGCTTCCTTCATACCGATCTTCGCCGCCAATTGGAACGCGATATCGCTTGAGTCAACATCATGGTAGGAACCATCGACGAGGGAAACAACCATATCCGTTACGGGATACCCTGCCAGAATACCATTACATGACTGTGCTTTGACGCCATTCTCAACAGACTTGATGAATTCACGCGGGATAACACCGCCATAAATATCATCAACAAATTTAACACCAGTTCCCTTTTCGCCAGGTGAGACATTAAAGACAACGTGACCATACTGACCACGACCACCCGACTGGGAAATAAATTTACCAACAACCTTATCTACTTTACGCGTGATCGTTTCCTTATATGCGACCTGCGGACGACCAATGTTCGCATCAAGGTTATGCTCACGCTTCATACGATCAATGATGATCTCAAGGTGCAACTCGCCCATACCGGAGATAATGGTCTGGGATGTTTCATGATCATACTCAACACGCAGCGAAGGATCCTCATCAAGGAACTTGCGCAGGATAATACCAAGCTTATCCTGGTCAGCTTTTGTCTTCGGCTCAAGCGCCATGGAGACAACCGGCTCAGGAACGCGCATGCTCTCCAGCACGATCGGATCCTTTTCGCGGCAAAGTGTATCACCATTTTTGCTTTCTTTCAAGCCCACAAGTGCAACGATCTCACCAGCACCGATCTTGGAAATGATCTCCTGCTTGTTCGCATGCATCATGAGGATCTTAGAAATGCGCTCAGTCTTATCGCGGCCAGGATTAAAAAGCTGATCACCGGCGCTGATCGTACCTGAATAAACACGTGTATAAAAAAGTTTTCCGACATACGGGTCAGAAGCAACCTTGAAAACAAGAGCAGCAAGAGGCTGATCGTCTGCAGGTATACATGAACGCTCTTCCCCAGTATTTAGATCTTTACCCTGCGCCTGTCTGACTTCAAGAGGAGACGGAAGATATTCAATAACAGCATCAAGCACCAACTGAACACCGCGATTCTTCAAAGCAGTTCCGGCCATAACAGGAAGGAATTTCGCTTTAAGAACTCCGCGACGGATACCCGCCTTCAGTTCTGCAGCGGAAATAGGCTCTTCTGCGAGATATTTTTCCATGATCGCATCATCAGCTTCAGCAACTTTCTCAATAAGAAGATGATGGAACTTATCAGCTTTTTCTTTAAATTCTGCTGGGATATCAGAAACGATCATCTCCATGCCATCCGCGTCAGCATAGGTGATGTATTTCATACTAACAACATCAATGATGCCCTTGAAACGATCTTCGTGATGATCCGGGATATTGATCGGAGCAGCATTGGCGCCTAGACGATCATAGATCTGACCTAAGACGCGCTCAAAATCAGCGCCAAGACGATCAACTTTATTAATAAAAGCAATACGAGGAACATGATAACGATCAGCCTGACGCCAAACCGTTTCAGTCTGTGACTGGACACCGGAGGTGGAACAAAGAACAATGACAGCGCCGTCGAGAACTTTTAATGAACGCTCAACTTCAATGGTAAAATCAACGTGACCGGGGGTATCAATGATATTGATCTTGTGATCTTTCCAGAACGTTGTGGTGTTCGCAGAAACGATCGTGATCCCACGCTCTTTCTCCTGCTCCATATAATCCATCTGGGTGTTGCCTTCATCGACAGAGCCCAATTTATGGATCATACCCGTATAATAAAGAATACGCTCTGTGGTCGTGGTCTTACCCGCATCAATATGCGCGATAATACCTATATTTCTTACCCGATTAAGAGGAACTTGTTCACTAGCCATTTTATTTTTAATACCTTTATTTCTTTTATCTTAGCAATTCGAATTTTCGATCCGAACTTATTACCAGCGGAAATGACTGAAGGCTTTGTTCGCCTCGGCCATCTTGTGCGTTTCGTCACGCTTCTTGATCGCCGCGCCTTCCTGTTTATAAGCCGCGATCAACTCATCTGCGAGTTTCTGCATCATCGGCTTACCCTTCTTTTTGCGCGCGAAATCACGGACCCAACGCAAAGCCAGAGACGTACCACGCTGCGGAGCAACATCGATCGGGACCTGATAGGTAGCACCACCGACACGGCGGGCCTTTAATTCGACGCGAGGACGAACATTATCAAGAGCACGGCTGAAGGCCTTTAAAGGAGGCTCTTCGGTGATCTTCTGCTGAATGATATCCAAAGCACCATAAACGATCTTTTCCGCGGCGATCTTCTTGCCGGAGATCATGATGATACTGACAAAGCGAGAAACAAGCTCACTGTTATATTTAGGATCCGGTTCCACTAACCGTTTTTCGGCACGTCTTCTTCTCATAAATTACGACTTCGCTTTCTTAGTTCCATATTTCGATCTGGACTTCTTACGATTGCTGACACCGGCAGCATCAAGAGTGCCACGAACCGTGTGATAACGCACACCAGGGAGATCCTTTACGCGACCGCCGCGAACAAGTACGATCGAGTGCTCCTGAAGATTGTGACCTTCACCAGGAATATAAGAAGTAACCTCAACCTTATTGGAAAGACGAACGCGCGCGATCTTACGGAGCGCTGAATTCGGCTTCTTGGGTGTCATCGTCTTAACCTGAAGACAAACGCCACGGCGCTGCGGACAAGCCCCAAGCGCGGGGGATTTGCTCTTCTTGGTTACTGCGGTCCTACTCTTTCGAATCAACTGCTGAATCGTTGGCATACTTTACCATTTCTATGTTTTTATACGCGGCAAAACCTGTTCCCGCCGGAACTAAATGCCCGACGATAACGTTTTCTTTCAGTCCAGAAAGAAGGTCAATTTTACCAGACGAAGCTGCTTCTGTCAAGACTCTTGTTGTTTCTTGGAAGCTCGCGGCAGAAATGAAACTCTCCGTCGTGAGCGACACTTTTGTGATACCCAAAAGAAGAGAAGTCGCTTGCGCAGGCTTGCCTTTCTTTTTCATGATCGCTTCATTTGCTTTTTTGAATGTCACTCTATCGATCTGTTCACCGACGAGGAATACGCTATCCCCACCATCATCGATGCGGACCTTCTTGAGCATCTGAGAAATAATGAGCTCAATATGTTTATCATTGATACGCACGCCCTGCAGACGATACACTTCCTGAACTTCGTTCAGGAGATATTCCTGAAGGACCTTATCGCCGCTAACGCGCAGAATGTCCTGCGGAACGACGGGGCCTTCGGTAAGCTGCTGACCTGCGAAAACCCTATCACCCTTATATACCGTAGGATGTTTTCCGTGCGGGATCGTATATTCTTTCGACATGCCCGTCGGACTCTTGACAACGATCGTACGCTGTCCGCGCTTATCTTCACCGAACTCGACGAGACCGTCGATCTCGGAAATAATAGCTGGATCTTTCGGACGACGCGCTTCAAAAAGCTCGGCAACGCGCGGAAGACCGCCGGTGATATCGCGTGTTTTCTGAACACCGCGCGGGATCTTAGCAATAAGCTGACCTGCTTCGATCGCGCCTTTATCATCAACAAGAATGTGCGCGCCGACAGGGATCGAATAAATACCCACGACCTCAACGCCTGTGCGCACGATGATCTGCGGATGGAATTCCTGTTTGTGTTCAACAACGACGCGCTCAGTGATACCGGTCACAGGGTTCAATTCACCACGAACGGTCACATCCTCGACGAGATCCTCAAAATGGACCTGACCTTTGACCTCAGTGATGATCGGGATCGTGTAAGGATCCCATTTCGCGAAGATAACACCCTTCTCGATCTGTTCTCCGTCGGCAACTGAAATGGACGCACCCTGAGGGAGCTGGTAACGCTCATATTCACGACCGTATTCATTATTGATCGATATCGCACCATTGCGGTTCAGAACAATATATTCCTTGCCCTTTTGTACCACACGCAACTGGTGATATTTCAAAACACCTTTATTCTTGGAACGCAAGAACGACTGCTCAACGGTACGGGACGCCGTACCACCGATATGGAACGTTCTCATGGTAAGCTGAGTGCCCGGTTCACCGATGGACTGCGCCGCGATAATACCAACAGCCTCGCCAAGCTCGACCAAACGATGGCTCGCAAGATTGCGGCCATAGCACATCTGACAAACACCCTTATCTGCTTCGCATGTCAGAACACTGCGGATGCGCACCTTCTCAATACCAAGCTGTTCAATAAGTTCAGCTTTTTCTTCGGAGATCTCCTCGCCCGCCGCGACAATGCGCTGGTCGGTGATGATATCAACAATGCTATCGAGAGCAACACGTCCGATAATACGTTCCTTAAGAGGGACAACAACCTCATCCCCTTCAATGATCGCAGAAACAGCAATACCATTCATGGTACCGCAATCCAGGATATTAATAACAACTTCCTGAGCCACGTCAACAAGACGGCGTGTCAAATAACCAGCGTCTGCTGTCTTAAGCGCAGTATCAGCCAACCCTTTACGGGCACCGTGCGTTGAAATGAAATATTCCAACACGGTCAAACCTTCACGGAAACTGGCTGTGATAGGATTCTCGATGATCTCACCCGACGGCTTAGCCATCAGACCACGCATACCGGAAAGCTGACGGATCTGGAGCTTAGAACCACGCGCGCCGGAATCAGCCATAATAAAGACCGGATTGAACGCATCCATCTTTTTGAACACCATGTCTGAAATAACTTCGGTCGTATGTGTCCAGATATCAATGACCTTGTTATAACGTTCGCGACCGGTGATGATACCCTTATGATACTGCTCTTCAACCTTGGCGACGTCCTGCTTTGACGCGCTGATGATCGCTTCTTTCTCCTTGGGAGTCGTAAGATCCGACATGGAGATGGAAATGCCCGCGAATGTTGCCTGAGCAAAACCAAGAGCCTTTAATCTATCCAGAAAAAAAACAGTCTCGTGATGGCCAAGTTTTTTATAACAACTGGCAATAACTGCGCCGATCTTCTTTTTATCAAGCGTTACATTAACAAACCCAAGCTTCGGATTAACAACCTCGTTAAAGATCACGCGGCCAGCCGTGGTTTCAATGATGGAATTCGTTGTGACATTCTCATCGATCGTAACGACCTTTTCTTCATTTTTTGCCACTTCCGATTTAATGACCATGGAGGCCTTGTCTTCACCCCATGTATGGATATCAAGACGAACCTTGATACGGGCATGAAGATTGATCAGACCATCATTAAGCGCAACGATCACTTCTCTGCGATTCGCGAATATACGGCCTTCACCGGACTCGGAAAAACGTTCCTTGCTTAAATAATACAAACCAAGAACGATATCCTGGGTCGGAGAAACGATCGGACGACCGTCAGCCGGTGAAAAAAGGTTATTCGCAGAAAGAAGCTGCAAACGGCACTCTGTCTGGGCTTCGATCGATAACGGAACGTGAACGGCCATCTGGTCACCGTCGAAGTCAGCGTTGAACGCTGTACAAACCAGAGGATGCAGCGTTATAGCTTTCCCTTCAATAAGAACCGGCTGGAACGCCTGCACGGAAAGCCTGTGCAACGTTGGCGCGCGGTTCAACATGATCGGATGATCCTTAATGACCTCATCAAGAATATCCCAAACCTCTACATTCGCACGCTCGACCATGCGCTTGGCACCCTTGATCGTGTGAACAAAACCACGCTCACGCAATTTGCGAATGATGAACGGCTCGAATAATTCAAGCGCCATCTTCTTAGGAAGACCGCACTGATAAAGCTTAAGTTCCGGGCCGACAACAATGACAGAACGACCGGAATAGTCAACACGCTTACCAAGCAAGTTCATACGGAAACGACCCTGCTTACCCTTTAACATATCTGAAAGGGACTTCAAGGGACGATTGCCTGAACCAAGCACCGGACGTCCATGACGGCCATTGTCAAGAAGGGCATCCACCGCTTCCTGCAACATGCGCTTTTCATTACGTACAATGATCTCAGGAGCGCTGAGGTCGATCAATTTCTTTAAACGGTTGTTGCGGTTAATAACACGACGATAGAGATCATTCAGATCAGACGTCGCGAAACGACCACCCTCTAGCGGAACGAGCGGACGAAGGTCCGGAGGAATGACCGGAAGAACGTCAAGCACCATCCACTCAGAAAGATTCCCAGACGCCTTGAAATCCTCAACGATCTTCAGGGTCTTGGAGATCTTCTTGAAGTTAGTACCGTTCGGATTAGACTTTTCAAGAATTTTACGGAGCTGTTTCGAGAGAACGTTCATGTCGATCTCTCTTAAGAGATCACGAACAGCCTCAGCACCGATCTTCGCCTTAAAACCAGCACCATATTTCTGCTGTGCATCCTGATATTTCTCTTCAGAAAGAAGTTCTTTCTTCTTAAGAGGTGTTGTACCCGGATCAAGCACCACATACTCTTCATAATAAATGACCTTCTCGAGGTCACGAAGACCGAGGGTCAACAGGGCCGCCAATCGGCTAGGAACAGCCTTATAAAACCAGATATGCGTAACAGGACATGCCAGTTCAATGATCCCCATCCGCTCACGGCGAACAGAAGAACGGGTGACAAGAACACCGCAACGATCGCAGGTGATCCCCTTGAACTTGATCCCTTTATATTTGCCGCAATTACATTCCCAATCGCGAACAGGCCCGAAGATCTTTTCACAGAAAAGACCGTCCTTCTCAGGTTTCAACGTACGGTAATTAAGCGTCTCCGCTTTCTTGACCGCTCCGTTCGACCATGATTTAATGACATCCGGCGACGCTATTCTTATCGTGATACGATCTTTATTTCTTATATCATTCGTATTCATTTTGTCTCACTCTTTTGCGCTTCGGTTTGCGCCTCTTCACCTTCAGCTCTTTCGAACCTGATGTCAAGGCAGAGACCCTGGAGTTCTTTCACTAGAACATTGAACGACTCCGGAATGCCCGGCGCCAACGCCTGCTCGCCTTTGACGATAGCCTCATAGATACGGCTGCGTCCCAGAACGTCATCTGATTTTACGGTGAGCATTTCCTGGAGAGTATAAGCAGCGCCATATGCTTCGAGCGCCCACACTTCCATTTCACCAAAACGCTGACCACCGAAATGAGCTTTACCACCAAGAGGCTGTTGCGTTACGAGAGAATACGGCCCGATCGAACGTGCGTGGATCTTTTCGTCGACCAAGTGATTCAGCTTAAGCATATAGATACATCCGACCGTAACCTTCTGATCGAACGGAACACCCGTATGCCCGTCAAAAACAAGAGACTTCCCGTCTTCAGGAAGACCCGCTTCCTTAAGTAAGGACTGGATCTGGTCTTCTGTTGCCCCGTTAAAAACAGGCGTTGTCGCATGGAAGCCGAGCGCCTTGACAGCCCACCCCAAGTGAGTTTCAAGAAGCTGCCCAACGTTCATACGCGACGGAACACCGAGCGGATTTAACACGATATCAACAGCAGCACCATTCTCAAGGAACGGCATATCTTCTTCCGGAAGTATCCTGGAAACAATACCCTTATTACCGTGACGACCTGCCATTTTATCCCCGACCGAAAGCTTACGCTTGGTGGCAACATAGACAACGACACGCTTTAAGACGCCGGCAGGAAGTTCATCACCTTTACGGACACGATCAGTCTCGCGCTCTTCTTCTTCAGTAAGCTCGACAAGGCGATCAGCATAAAGGCTCAGGACTTCACGGCCTTCACTTTCTTCTTCAAGATCATTGATCGTCAAGAGACCGACCTTCTTCTCATCAAGGCCGAGGATCTGCGCGAGCTTCTTATTCTTGTCGCTCGTGACGAATTCAATTTCTTGTTTATAATATTCACGGATCTTTGTGATCTCCGTGCCTTCTTTCATCTTGTCCACTTTGGACTTACGCCCACGCTCATTGCGCTGGAACACTTCAACATTAACGATAACACCGCTGATACCAGGCGAAAGGGTCAAAGACGTATCTCTGACATCTGCCGCTTTCTCGCCGAAGATCGCGCGCAATAAACGCTCTTCCGGGGAAAGTTCTTTTTCGCTCTTAGGTGTTACTTTACCGACGAGAATATCACCGGCTTTAACATCAGCACCAATACGCACGGTGCCTTCTTCGGTAAGATCTTTCAATGCCTCTTCACCAACATTCGGGATATCACGGGTGATCTCTTCATTACCCAGACGCGTTTCACGGCATTCACACTCAAAACGCTCGATGTGAATAGATGTAAAACGATCTTCGCGCACAACGCGCTCATTGATCAAAATAGCGTCTTCGAAGTTATACCCTCTCCATGGCATGAACGCCACGATCGCATTACGACCTAACGCCAACTTCCCGTCTCTCGTCGCCATACCATCAGCAATAACCTGTCCAACAGAAACCTTCTCACCAAGCTTGACAAGAGGTGTCTGATGAAAACATGTATTAGCATTGGAGCGTTGATAAACTTTTAATGCATAAACCGTCTCTCCAACAACGATCTCACTGGCATCCACTTTCGTGACAATGCCCGCAACCTTACTGATCACAATCGCGCCGGAATCACGTGCTACTTTTTCTTCCATGCCTGTTCCGACATATGGCACTTCATTGACCATGAGCGGTACGGCCTGGCGTTGCATGTTCGATCCCATGAGCGCGCGATTCGCGTCGTCATGTTCAAGGAACGGAATAAGGGATGTTGCCACCGAAACAAGCTGCTTCGGAGAAACGTCCATATAATCAACATCTTTAGGCCCGACTTTAGGGAAGTCCGTCTTATAACGGCAGGCGATCTCCTTGGTAAGGAAATTCCCGTCCTTATCGATCGGCGTGTTTGCCTGGGCGATGTTTTTATTCTGGTCAATATCAGCGGTCAAAAACTCGATCTTCTTTGTGACTTTTCCATTCTCGACTTTTCTGTATGGCGTTTCAATGAAACCAAGGTCATTGATGCGCGCACAGGTCGTGAGTGAAGAAATAAGACCGATGTTCGGACCTTCAGGTGTTTCAATAGGACATACACGGCCATAATGCGTCGGATGAACGTCGCGCACTTCGAAACCAGCGCGTTCACGTGAAAGACCACCCGGCCCTAAGGCTGACAAACGGCGTTTATGTGTCATTTCAGAAATAGGATTGACCTGGTCAGCGAACTGGGACAGCTGACTGCGGGAAAAGAAATCCTGGATCTGATTTGAAAAAAGACGGGAGTTGATAAGATGATGGGCGGTCAGATTCTCGTAGTTGCTCATCACAACAAGACGTTCTTTGATAGAGCGCTCAAGACGTGAAAGCCCAATACGGATCTGGTTCTGCACCAGCTCACCTACGCTCTTGATACGGCGATTACCCAAGTGATCGATATCATCTGTTTCTCCGCGCCCCTGACGAAGCCCGAAAAGATAAACGATCGACGCCACAAGTGTTTCGGTATCAAGAACACGATTATCCATCGGAACATTGGTACCGAGCTTACGGTTAGCGATATGACGACCGACCTTGGAAAGGTCGTAACGTTTCGGATCAAAAAATAAACGATAAAAAAGAGCTTCCGCGACTTCAGCGGTCGCAGGCTCTGTAGGACGCATCTTCTTATAAAAATCAAGAAGTGCATCTTCTTTGGATTCTGTATGATCTTTTTCAAGTGTAGGAGCAAGCTTATCGAAATTGTCGCCAAACACTTTCATCATGTCTTCACGTGTGGTGAGCCCCATGATGCGCAGGATCTGTGACGCCGGAAAATTACGACGGCGATCAACATACGCAAAAAGCACGTCGTTAAGATCATACTTGATCTCGAACCACGCGCCGCGTGAAGGGATGATCCTGCCGTGATAAATACTCTTACCCGTCGGATGAGTCTCTTCTTCGAAAGAGACGCCCGGCGGACGCTGGATCTGCGAAACAACAACGCGCTCATCACCATTGATGATGAACGTACCGTTATCTGTCATTAAAGGAAAATCGCCAAAATAAACTTCCTGTTCTTTGATATCAACAGGAGAAATAAGGCGTAATTTTACTTTCAATGGTGCAGAATAAGTCATCCCGCCGCGCTGACATTCCTGACGAGAATACTTTTCCTTGCCAAAAGAATAGCTGAGATACTCAAGACGGATCTGGCCATCATAGCTTTCGAGAGGAAATACTTCACGAAAGACTTCTTCAAGCCCCTGATCGGTCCGCTTATCAGCGTCTACATCTCTCTGCAAGAAACTATCGTAGGACTTGACCTGGATATCCAGGAGTGACGGCAGCTCGAACGTGTCCGAAAACTTGCTGAATTCTTTGAACACTTTTTTAGCCATAATTTCCTAAGAAATTGCTTGGTAGATATAAAGGACTTAAGGCCTCCCTCGAGGAAGGCCTTTATTGTCCATATTAAACCTGAAAAACAATTACTTGATCTCGACCTTGGCGCCAGCAGCTTCAAGCTTCTTTTTGAGCTCGTCCGCTTCTTCCTTGGTGACATCTTCTTTAACGTTCTTCGGAGCGCCCTCGACGAGATCCTTGGCTTCTTTGAGACCAAGATTCGTGACCGCACGCACTTCCTTAATGACGTTGATCTTATTCGGACCAGCTTCTTTAAGAACGACCGTGAAAGCTGTCTGTGCTTCTGCAGCAGGAGCAGCAGCGCCACCAGCAGCGGGACCAGCCATCATCATCGGAGCCGCGGCAGTGATGCCGAATTTGGTTTCCAAAGCCTTGACAAGATCGCAGAGCTCGAGAGCGGTGAGACCCTCGATATTCTTGACGAGCTCCTGGAGCTTCGGTGTAAGCGTAGTATTCTCAGACATTTTAGTTACCTCCCCTTTTTTCGCTCAACTGTTTCAAGAGTAAGAGCAGTTCAGTTGTTTTTCCATTTAAGGCCCTGGCCAACCTGGTCATCGGAGCCTGCAACGTCCCGAGCAATTGAGCAACCAGCACTTCCTTCGCCGGTAATTCAGATAAACGCTTGACGTCTTCTTTTTTGATGATATTTTTGTCAACGATCGCGGCACGAACGACAAAGCCTTCGTTCTTTTCCTCGAACTTAACGAGCACCTTCGCGACATCGACCGGATCAGCATCACTCCAGACAAAAGCCGTGCTTCCGTCGAGCGTGTCAGCGATCGTGGTGAGCTGCATATCCTTAAGCGCGATCTTCGCCAGCGCAGAACGCGACGTATACATCTTGGCATTCTTCTGCTGAAGAAGTTTACGCAAACTACACAAAGGGCCAGAACCGACTTTGCTGTAATTGATCACAAAAGCATTCTTGCGATCTGTTACACCTGTCTTGATCGTCGTAACGATCTGATCCCTGAAAATACGACCTATTTTTATCATATGGCCACCTTCACTCCCGCGCCCATCGTTGTCGATATATAAAGGCTCTTGATATAGATACCTTTAACAGAAGAAGGCTTCACGGACGTGACCGCATCAACAACCTGTTTTGCGTTATCATGGATCTTATCTGCAGTGAAAGAACGCTTAGCCACGCCGATATGAATACCGCCCTGCTTATCGTTCTTGAACTCAACGCGCCCCGCTTTGACTTCTCTTAAAGCACGCTCAACGTCCATCGTTACCGTACCGGCCTTAGGTGAAGGCATCAAACCACGCGGCCCGAGCACTTTACCAAGCCTGGAAAGATCTTTCATCATATCCGGTGTGGCAACAAGACAATCAAAATCAAGAAAACCTTTTTCGATCTTTTCGATCAGATCAGCAGAACCAACGACATCAGCACCGGCATTCTTGGCCTTGGCAACATTATCGCCCTGGCAGACAACGGCCACGCGCAATGTTTTACCTGTACCATGAGGAAGAGTGACCGTACCGCGGACATTCTGATCTGACGACTTGGTATCGATACCAAGATTGAAATGAAGCTCTACAGTCTCATCAAACTTGACTTTGGGCGTCTGCAAAAGAAGATCTACTGCTTCCTGCAACGGATACGCCTTGGTCGTATTGACCTTCTTGTAGGTTTCTTTAATACGTTTGCTAACTTTAGTAGCCATGTTAATCCTTTATTCCAATGCCCATGCTTCTGGCAGTACCCATCACGACCCGTACCGCCTGCTTGAGGTCAGATGTATTTAGATCTTCCATCTTGGCTTTAGCCACTTCTTCGATCTGCGCACGTGTGAGTGTAGCAAGCACTTCTTTACCGGCGAGACCTGAAGCTGTCGCGAGTTTTGCGGCTTTCTTTAAAAGCGCTGAGCTCGGGGGGGTCTTGATCGTGAAATCAAAAGACTTGTCCTTGTAAATATTGATAATGACCGGAAGCGGCATTGGATCGCGCCCCTTGGTCTGCTCATTGAATTTCTTGCAGAAATCCATGATGTTCACACCGTGCTGACCGAGTGCAGGACCAACAGGCGGCGCTGGATTTGCCTGTCCAGCTGTAACATATAGATTTACTTTTGCGATCTGTTCTTTTGCCATAACTTTTCCAGTTTATATTCTAGATTTTCTCGACTTGCCAGTATTCAAGCTCGACAAGGGTTGCGCGGCCGAAAACAGGCACGCTTACCTTAAGCTTCCCGCGGTCAGGATAGACCTCGGTGACCGTACCATTGAAATTCCCGAAAGGACCCTGTGTGATACGGACAGGCTCGCTCAGCTCAAAGCTGACCTTCGGAGAAGGCTTTGATTCGGTCTCTACTGTTCTTTTGAGGATGTTATTAACTTCAGACTCTGAAAGCCGCTGAGGCTGGCGGCCAGGTCCAATGAAACTCGTGACACCGGGGGTCGTCTTGATGAGATACCAGCTTTCCTTATTCATATCCATCTTGATGAGGATATAACCAGGAAAGAAACGACGGGTCGTGATACGCTTTTTGCCATTGCGGACCTCGGAGACCTGCTCCGTCGGAACAACAACTTCTTCAACGTATGTCTTAAGGGCTGTCTGCTGCATCCGGCGTTCGATACCTGCCTTAGCGCGCTCTTCAGCTCCAGTTTGTGTGTGTAAAACGAACCAATCCATGAGATCCAATTACTTAATAATTAGGTTAAGGCCTCTTGAAACAAGAAGGTCTACAACAGTGATAAAACAACCCAGGCAGATCGAACTCGTGATCACGATCAGCGTGGCATTAATAAGATCCTGACGTGATGTCCAGGAAACCTTCTTTAACTCCGCGATGACTTCTTCAATAAACGTTTTGACTTTTATGATCATGTCATCTTCTAACTAAATTACACAGGCCAGGCAGGATTCGAACCTGCAACCTGCGGTTTTGGAGACCGTCGCTCTACCAGTTGGAGCTACTGGCCTATAATATTACTTCTTCATCTCTTTATGAGGAGTATGCTTGCGTTCTGCAGGGCAATACTTGCTCAATTCGATACGTTCAGGCTTCTTCTTCTTGTCTTTCGTACCAGAATAATTGATACGATTACAAACTGTACACTGAAAATGGATTGTTTCGCGCATGGCTATTAGTCTTTCCCAACAATTCAAAGCCCTCGACCGGGTTTGAACCGGTGACCTCGTCCTTACCAAGGACGTGCTCTACCAACTGAGCTACAAGGGCGGATAAATGAAACGAAAGTATACTTGACGAGACACGGGATGTCAAGTGATTTCCTTCCTTTTTATATTCGGGGAGTGAGAAAACGGCTTAAGGGTTTTAAGGCAGGCTTACGCGAGCTTTAGAAAACGTCTTTTACCGATCTTCAAAACTCCCTTCCGCAAGGACCAATTCTCGTCGGTAACGACGGATCCTTCGAAGGTAATAGCGTTCTGTTTCAGAAGGCGGCGCGCCTCATTCTTTGTAGGCACCGCATCCGCACGCAGGAGGAGATCCAATAGCCCCGTGCTGCCCTCTGTGATCGCGATCTCCTGAATATCATCAGGGACCTGTTTCTGTGAAAATATCTGTTCAAACTGTGCGCGGGCAGATAGAGCAACATCAGCCCCGTAGAACTGGCGAACAATGTTCTCTGCCAGTGCCAACTTCGCTTCTTTAGGATGCATGGCCTTTATAGCGCCGAGATCCTCATCCGTCAGAAGCTCATAATAACGTTCCATCAGCGTATCGGATATCGACATGATCTTGCCGAAAATATCCTTAGGCTGTTCATTGATGCCGATATAATTCCCGAGCGACTTCGACATCTTCTGAACACCGTCGAGCCCTTCCAACAGTGGCGTCATGATGACCACCTGTGGTTCCTGGCCGACAGCTTCCTGGATCTGACGCCCCATCAGAAGATTGAATTTCTGGTCAGAACCGCCAAGCTCTACATCTGCTTTTAAATGAACTGAATCATGCCCCTGCAAGAGCGGGTAGATAAATTCGAGAAGGCTTATTTCTTTGCCATCCTCGAAACGCTTCTTAAAATCTGCCCGCGCGAGCATCTGCGCGACGCTCGAGCGGGCCGTTAATTCCATCAAGTCCTGGGCGCTAAATCCGCCAAACCAGTGACTGTTAAAAACAACTTCTGTCTTTTTCGCATCAAGAACCTTAAAGACCTGTTCTTGATACGTCTTGGCATTACAGAGAACGTCCTCACGCGTCATCTTCTTTCGAAGCTCATTACGCCCCGTCGGATCGCCGACCTGGGCCGTAAAGTCGCCTATCAGAAAAACAACACGGTGGCCAAGCGTTTGGAACTGTTTCATTTTACGAAGCAGGACCACATGCCCTAAATGAATATCAGGTGCGGTCGGGTCAAACCCGGCCTTAACGATGAGCGGCTTTTTCTCACTGCGCGAGCGCTCGAGCTTCTTTTTAAGCTGCTCAAGCCCAATGATCTCACTGGTCCCGCGAGAAATAAGCGTTATATCGTCCTGAATATTCATACGAACCTTCAAAGAACAGTATTAAACGTTAAACGCGCGTGCTAACGCCAATCTTCATCTGCTCGACATCAACCTTGATCACCTTGACACGCAGCTGATCGCCGGGCTTTAATTTGGTCGCTTCATCCTTCTCGATCTCGGAAGAATAAACCAACGCCTCGACATCCTCTGCCAACTTCACGAATACACCGAAGTTGGAGGTCATAATAACAACAGAATCAACGACCGTATCGACCGGGAACTTCTGGGCGATCTCAGGCCACGGATTGCTCATTAATTGTTTCAAACCGAGCGTGATCTTGCGGCCCTTGCCATCAACGGCAAGAACAACAACATCAACAGACTGCCCCTTTTGAAGGACATCCTGCGGATGATTGATCTTCTTGGTCCAGGACATATCAGAAACGTGGATCATGCCCTCAAGACCATGCTCAAGCTCAACGAAAGCGCCGTAGTCGGCAAAACCGCGGACCGTACCCTTGACCTGGGCATTGACCGGGAAAAACTCTTCTGCCTTCAACCACGGATTATCTTCAAGCTGTTTCATGGAAAGCGAGATGCGCTTCTGATCGCGGTCCACATTGATGATCTGAACCTCGACCTGCTGGCCGACAGTGAACATTTCCTGAGGATTGACCATCTTTTTCTGCCAGGTGATCTCGGAGGCATGAAGAAGACCTTCGATGCCACGATCGATCTCGACGAACACACCGTAAGGCATGATGTTAACGATCTTGCCCTTGATAACCGTACCGGCAGGATACTTGTCATAGACAGCATCCCACGGATTTGATGTGATCTGCTTAAGACCCAACGAAACCTTTGAGTTCTCGCGATCAAAATCAAGGATAACAACCTCAAGCCTCTGGCCGAGCGAAACGATCTCGGACGGATGGCTGATGCGCGACCAGCTCATATCAGTGATATGAAGAAGACCGTCAACACCACCTAAGTCAATGAACGCACCGAAGTCCGTGATGCCCTTGACGACACCCGTGCGGCGCTGACCCTTGATCAACTGACCCCACAAGCTCTCACGGCTCTCTTCACGTTCTTTCTGCACAACTTCACGACGGGAAAGGATAAGATTGCGGCGCTGTTTGTTCATCTTGGCCACAACGAAACGATAATTGCGTGAGGTGATGTCATCATTAGACATACCCTTGAACGCGGAAAGCGACATCGGCAGGAACGCTTCAACGCCCTGGATATCGACGATATAACCACCTTTGACAACACGGATAACACGGCCGTCAATAACATCACCTTCGTTAATGACATCCGCGATCTTCTGCCAACCCTTAAGTCTCTCGGCCTTCGAATGAGAAAGAACCAAACGGCCGTCCTCGTCCTCGATGGTTTCGATAAGCACATCTATGACCTCGCCAATTCCAAGAGCGGCGGGATTACGGAATTCTTCCAAATTCACGAACCCTTCCGACTTGAATCCGATATCAACAATGACTTCATTATTGTTCTTTGATACGATCGTGCCCGGAACGATCTGCCCTTCTACGAAGGTTTTGAGAGTGCTGTTATACAGCTCCTCCATCAGGGATCTTTGTGTTTGTGCTTCACTCATTTGACTTTACCTCGGTTTAAACGTTTTTCCTGTCATTCCGACAGCCTCTCTGGCAGATACAGGGTCAAAGATTATCTATAAATCAGGGAGGGTTGTCAATGGAAATAAAGTTTTGCTTGCCGTTAGGGTTATTGGCCGGGAAAAGGCGTGCGGTATGTCTTTGGCGCGAGTTAAAAAAACGTCTCCCCCTAATCCAAATATGAAAGACGTTTTTTTCTGTTTGAGCGCAAAAGACATACCGCATGCCTGAACACCTTGTAGACAGGCAAAGAATATATTTATTAACTTGGCGATGCTTCGGCGCTTCGCGTCTCAGGATAACTTGAGGGCCAGAATAGCCGACATGATGGTTTCGGCCGCTGTATCGTGAAGCATATCAGAGGGCAAAGTGAAAGGTTTACCGAAAACGACCTTTACAGGAGAACGCTTTGGGAATTTCACACCTTTAGGAAGGACTTTGTCTGTGCCTTCTATATATACCGGCACGACCGGCTTCCCGCTTTTGACCGCGAGGAACCCCACCCCTGCCTGAACAGTAGCACCACCCCGTGTGCCTTGAGGGAACATAATGATGGGCCAGCCAGCTTCAAGCGAATCAATGAACTCTTTGATGGCACGGCGGTCCGCCATGCCACGGCGAACAGGGAATCCGCCGCCAAAACGAATAAGCGCCCCGAGCACAGGGTTCTTGAAAAGAGAATCCTTGGCCATAAAACGGATCTGCCGGGGGCACACGACCGGAACGAGAATGGGGTCAATATTACTTTCATGATTCGCAGCGAGAATAAAGCCGCCGCTACGAGGAACATTATTCCGTCCATAAACCCGGCACGGATAAAAACAAAAGCTGACAACCGCTGCTAGAGCGGTTGTCAGCCAGTAATAGATGTATTTAAAAAATTTAACCATACATGAGATCCCTCACTGCGTTCGGGATGACGTTAGGGCAATCCCTCAACTCGTGATGACGTCAAAGGGTCTTTGCCAGGTCAAGCGCGAAGTCCAACAGTTCTTTCGTGCGCTTCGGACTCTTTGACTCGGCATACGCGCGCAAGATCGGTTCTGTGCCGGAAGCACGCACCATGATCCAACTATCATCTGCCAACTCCAGCTTCACACCATCATAATCCTTAATACCGATGACTTTCTTACCAAGCACGGTCCCAAGTTTCTTGACCGGGTCAAGCGTCTTCACCATGCCTTTAAGGGAAATGCTCGTCTTATTATAGTAATAATGGCCGTATTTCTTTTCCATCTTAGCGAGGATCTTGACCATGTTCTTCTTTTCATAGACCATCATCTCAAGAAGAAGAAGCCCGGCGAGAATACCATCACGCTCAGGAATATAATTCGGCATCCCCATGCCGCCAGCCTCTTCACCGCCGGCAATGATGTCTTTGGTAAGCATCAGGTCTGAAATATATTTAAACCCGACCGGCGTTTCATACATCTGAATGCCGTTGGCTTTGCACAGATTATCGATCATGGTCGTGCCGCAAATGGTCTTGACGATGCCGCCCTTGATGCCGCGGTTCTTCCAAAGATGAAGCGCCAAGAGCGCCAGGATTTTTTGAGGCGAAACAAACTGGCCGTTCAAGACAACAGCAATACGGTCTGCATCTCCGTCGAGCACAAGCCCAAGGTCATATTTTCCTTTTTTCGTGATCGCGACAAGCTCGCCTAAATATTGCGCGAGTGGCTCAGGACGGCTGCCACCAAAACCAGGGTTCACATCCGCACGCAACAGCTCAACACGGATGGCAGTGCCTTTCAGCGCCTCTTCGAGCAAACGCCCGCCGGAGCCATGCATGACATCCTGGATCACGCGGAACTTCGCGGTCTTGATCTTTTTCAAATTGATATAACTGCGGATGAACTTAAGATAATCTTTCTTGAAATCCAGGACCTTGATCTTTCCATCGACAACGGCTTTTTTATAATCCAGGGTTACGACATCTTCAGCACCCAGATAATTCTCAACCGCATCCGTGATATTCTTCCCTGCACCGCCGCCTTCGGCTGTCTTGATCTTAAAACCATTATATTCCGCCGGATTATGGCTTGCCGTGATCACGACCCCGCACACGCACTTATGATCGCGTGTCGCTAAACTTAATGCCGGCGTTGGAAGAGAAGCGCTGGATAAAAGCACATCAATGCCGTTCGCGGCCAGGATCGCGGAGGTTGTTTCTGCAAAATCCCTGGAAAGAAAACGATTGTCATAACCGACCGCCACGCGCAAAGGCTCGCCGGGAATACGCACCGCGTCCCGCTTAACCCACACGGCGAGAGCCTGTGCCAAATAGGACAAATTCTCAAACGTGAATGTATCCGCGATGATCGCACGCCATCCGTCAGTACCAAACTTGATCACTTCCTTATAATTCTTGGACATAACACCCTTCCGTTGATTTAGTTTTTGCACAAATGATGCTGATTAATATAGCTTAAGACGCTGTCAGGGACAAGGAACTGGATGGATTTCCCGTTGATGATCCGTTTGCGTATCTCGGTCGACGACATTTCAATGCCGTTCATCGTGACCGCATGATATTTCAGCTTGGCATCCCCGCGCGGATAGCCCGGGCGGTTCACGGAAACGAACGAGCACAATTTCTTTAGCGTATCAATGTCTTTCCAGGTATCAAGCTGTTTAATGGCGTCCCCTCCGACGATAAAAAACAGCCTTGCCTCACCAAAGACCTCGCGGAAATGCTTCACGGTATCAACCGAATATGATTTCCCGCCCTTTTTGATCTCAAAATCAGAAACCTCGAACTCAGGGATATTCTTGATCGCCTGACGGATCATATTGATACGGTCCTGAGCTGTAAAAAGTGTCGGCACCTTCTTATGCGGTGGGACGCAGGAAGGGATGAAAATAACTTTATCCAGTCCCATTTCCTCCATGGCACTTCTGGCCATCAGGAGGTGACCTAAATGAACGGGATCGAATGTCCCCCCGAAAAGACCGATCTTTTTCATGCTCTTACCTGACCGCTACCCAAGACTTCATATTTATAGGACGTCAATCCCTCAAGCCCCATGGGACCGCGCACATGCAATTTATCCGTCGATATTCCAACCTCAGCTCCGAGCCCGAACTCATATCCGTCCGTAAAACGCGTCGAGGCATTCACATAAACACACGCAGCGTCCACTCCTTTTAAGAAAGCGATCGAAGCCTTAGGATCTCTGCTCACGATCGCATCCGAATGACGCGAACCATAAGTATTGATATGGTTAATGGCCGCATCTACTCCCTTAACGATCTTCACCGTCAAAATAAGGTCGAGGTATTCCTCGGACCATTCTTCTGCCGACGCTTTCTTGATGCCACTAACAATGCGGCGAGACGCATCATCACCGCGCAACTCAACACCAGCCGCCCGAAAACGCGCACACATGACAGGCAGAAATCTTTTTGAGACCTTTTCATCAACAAGCATCTTTTCCATGGCATTGCATGTGCCAGGACGCTGGACCTTGGCGTTAAAGCAGATCTCCTCAGCCATTCTTAGATCAGCCTTAGCGCCAACATACACATGACACACACCCTTATAATGCTTGACCACAGGGATGGTCGAATTCTCGGCGACAAAACGAATAAGCCCCTCGCCCCCGCGTGGCACGATCAGATCAACAAATTTGTCCATCTTCAAGAGCTCCGTCACCGCCGCACGGTCCGTTGACTCAATAAGTTGCAGCGCCTCAACAGGGACCTTGCTCTTTACTAAAGCATTTTTCAAGACCCGGTAGATCGCCTTATTCGAATGGATCGCTTCTTTGCCGCCCTTAAGGATCACCGCATTGCCTGACTTCAAACACAGCGCCGCACAATCGCTCGTCACGTTAGGACGAGACTCATAAATAATGCCAACAACGCCCATGGGCACGCGCACTTTATTGATCACAAGACCGTTAGGACGCCGTTTTGTATCCATCACATCGCCGACAGGATCTTTTAATTTGATAATATCAAGAATACCGTCCGCCATTGCCTTGACGCGCTTTTCATTGAGCGTCAGCCTATCGATCAATGCCGCTGTTAAGCCCGCACCCACACCCGCCGACACATCAAGAGCATTCGCTTTCAGGATCAACGCAGCATCCTTTAACAAAGCCGCGGCCATGGCCTTAAGCGCCTTGTCCTTTTCTTTCGTCGGAACAAGGGCAAGCTTAAGCGCCGCGCGATGCGCCAGCGTTACCTGTTTTAATATCTGTTCTTTAAGTGTCATTATTTCACCGTCACGACCATGTCATCAACATGGACCACCGCGTGTTTTGTTCTCTTATCGCTCATTTTCGCCAGTTCTGACACGGAATAATGCGTGATGCCGCGGGCGATCTCAATGCCGTGGGCGTCTTCAATAATAACAGCATCCCCTGCCTTAAAAACACCCTCGACCCGCATCACACCGGGAAGAAGCAAGCTGGCATTACCTTTAAGCAAAACCTTTTTCGCACCATCATCAACCGTCAGCCTGCCCTTGGGCTTGGCCACGAAAATGATCCAGTGCTTGCGCATAAGAAGTTTTTCTTCCTTCTCGAAAAAATACGTCCCGAGCGGTTCTTTATCGAGCACGATGCGACGGATAACATCCGGCATCTGACCGTTGGCAATGATGCAAGGCACATCCGCGGCAGATGCGATCTTTACCGCATTGACCTTCGCGGTCATGCCACCCTTAGAAAAATTCTTGTCTTTAGCGCCACCCGCAGCCCCTTCGATCTCGTCTGTGATCGCACGGATCTCCTGGAACTTCTCGGTCAGTTTACCGTTCTCTTTTTTATAAAGCCCGTCCACATCGGAGAGCATGATAAGAAGATCGGCATGGACCAGGCTTGCGACCAAGGCTGAAAGTTTGTCATTGTCACCGAACTTGATCTCATCGGTCGAGATCGTGTCGTTCTCATTGATGATCGCGGTGACCCCGCGTGCTAAAAGCACATCGAGCGTATTACGCGCATTATTAAAACGCACGCGGTCCGCAAAATCGTCCCAGGTCAACAGTATCTGCGCGCAAGTGTTCTGGCGCGCCTTGAAATAATCACAATATAAACGCATCAAAAGCGCCTGCCCGATCGCGGCCGCAGCCTGTAAAGAAGGCGTATCCGACGGACGGACGCGCTCGCCCATTTCACCAAGGCCAAGCGCAATAGCGCCGGAACTGACAAAAACAACTTCAATGCCCTTGGCGCGCAGATCGCAGATCTGACTCACCAGCGACTTTAAGGACGCTTCCTGAGGTTTCATCATATGATTGGCCAATAAACTTGAGCCGACCTTGATGACCACACGTTTTATTTTGCGGGGAAATTTTCTTTGCATATCTATTTAATTTTAATTAGATAGAAGTTGGAGTTGTTGTTTTCAACAATTCAATGATGC
>DYQZ01000062.1 GCA_020719005.1 Candidatus Omnitrophus sp. | reverse complement strand
ATGATACCTGCAGCGGGTTTATATCCTTGTTAACCTCGAAGGTTCGTGTGTCCTTGTCTAATTCTTCAACGCTTCTTCAATGACCCGGGTCATTTCTTCTTTACTAAAAGGCTTGGCCAGCGAACCTTTTACATTAGGTAACGATCGATCCCTTCCTTGCCGTTGACGGCCGACACTACTTCATAACCTGCGCGCGTAAGCATCTCGCATAACATTGTCCGGAATGCATTATCATCATCTATCACAAGTATCTTCGACATATTCCCCCGCCTTATATCATGGCGTCATTATTTCTTAACTGTTACGGAGAGGCCTAGAAGGTGGGTGTGGCTGATGTATTTCCCGTCCATGGTAGTTGACGTCAGGGTCTCACTGCCATCATTATCGACCTTGCGCGGCAGGCTGAGGGATAATCCGTAGATAAAGTCCAGGGTCGTGTCCCTCGCCAGACGATATCCAAATCCGCCTGTGAAGGCAAGCCTGTTCGCATCCGGGGTCATGGGAGAGAAAGTTGCATTTGGCGTCGGAGACCAAAGGAAAAGAGCGCCACCTCTAAGGGTCAGCCTCCGGCTCACCTCTTCGCTCAAACCGAAGTTCAAACTATAGGCATCCCGATATTTAATATTATTTGTACCGATCGCCGCCAGGATCGCATCGTCCAACGCAAAGCCAGTTGGGTCGCTGTTAATAATAATACGCTCGATCGAAGACCATCTGGTATAACCAACATCAAGCATGATACGCGTCGTCTCACGCGGCGAAAACGCATACCCCACAGTCATGTTAAACGGAAAACCAAGTTTGGTATTTACCGGTGTTTCAAAATCCCTTCCACCATCCACCACAGAATTCTCAACCTTGACCTTCCCCTTTAATCTGGCTACAAAAGGACTGCGGAAATAAAACCCGAACGCATGGCGTTCATTGGCTTTATAAAGCGCGCCCGCCTGCCACGACCAGGCCGCCCCGCTTAGACTCACCCGCGCCTGACCATCGGCAAAAGGCCCCAGAAAAACATTGGGATAGTGAAGGATGGCCCCATAATCCATGATCGTGTTATAAACCGGCCCGCCTCCGATAGAGAAATGATCGTTCACTTTCACGGCGAGCGTCGGCTTGACCGAAAGCATCATGAGCTGACCACGGAACCCGGTATAAGTAAAAAGCTGTTCGGTGGACGGCATCTTTCGACTAAGGCCAAAAGGGCTGTCAAAACCTATACCAAAGGTGAGCGCCTCAGCCCATTCTTGGGCGGGCTTATACGTGATATATTGGGTAGGAACAACATTAAGATGTCCGCCATAACGGACATTACCGCGATCCTTGTTCTCATAGAAAGACCACCCCATGACCCCCATCACAGATGTCTGGACCTGAAAGCCAACAAGGTCCGCGATCCCTGCCGGATTGTAGGAGATCGCCGCAGGCTCGTCTGGCGTCGCGGTCCCGGCCAGCCCCTCGGCAAAATGTTTTGCACTAAAAAGCGGATTCTCAGTCGCGCCGGAACCGACACCCCATGCCTCATACCGACCAGCAAAAAGAAGGCACACACAGATCGCGGTCATACGACACAAACGCTTTTTTATTCCGGTCTTATCCATGTTCCCATTTCTGTTATTCGTGCTTTTTGTCCATGGCGCGCCGCTTCTTGTTCTGCTTATATTCATACATGATCTTATCTGCATCCTCGATCATCTCCTCCGGAGACCGTGGTGCATTCGGATCATACGCGATCGCCCCATAACTAAAATCCAGTTTATAAAGATGCTTGCCGCTGGCATTGATCTTCTCAAGATTAGCGGCTATCCTTCCGATCAAAACATCTGAGTTCTCTTTGTTGCACCCGAAGAGAATGATCAAAAACTCATCCCCGCCGAGACGGCCGACATCATATTTATCCCCTGTATCTGACGGTGCCTTGCCGCGGCTCACATGATCGGAATCCCTGATCGTTGAAAGAAGGACCTCAGAAAACGCCTGGATCGCCGTATCCCCTTCCTGATGGCCGTAAACATCATTGATATACTTTAAATTATCCATATCAATGAAAAACAGGGTCATATCCTTTTGATGACGACGGCTGAGCGCCACATACTTTCGCAGGATCTGGATCGTGGCACGACGGTTAAAAAGCCCCGTAAGCTCATCGGTAGCCGCCAAGAGCTCGAGGGAGCGTTCCGCTTTCTTACGATGCTCGATCTCGACCTCAAGCTGAAGTTTCTGCTGAATGACGAGATGCCGCGCCTTAAATCCCCGAAAACGAAGTTTCTCGTCAACAAGTCCCATCATAATGGCAATGACCAGCAAAGCCGCCGGATTTGAGAAATACGATATCTCCCGCCAACCGACATTCAATACAAGAACAAGCGCGAGCGTAACACCCACCGGCGCGAATGTAAGAAAAAACCATAAATACCTTTTAAACCCGTCGGACGCCAGATAAGTGCCGATAAAAAGCGGCGCCCAGCCTGAAATGACCATCAATTTCGTAGTCTCACTTAAATGTTCTCTGAACACCACAAAAGTCATGGAACAAATACATGCTTGCAAGAGCAGCATATTAATGGCATGGGCGAAATACCCGCGTCGAGGATCTTTTCTTAGGAAGGGGAAATAAAGGACCGCATAAAGCAGACTGAACGCTAAGGGGATCAATCGGGAAGGCAACAGCATCGCCGCAATATTGGGAAAAATGACCATGTCATGCCATAAGAAAAAAACCCTGCATCAACACAATAAAAGCCGACGTAACAAGACCCGTGTAGGTCGTGCTTTCCTGCAGTTCTTTTTGATAAAGGATCTTTAAGCTGTCATCAGACATCGTCTTCATAAAGACACCATATTCTCCCAATATTCTGTCTATATGATTATATGAGAAAAAGTAGGGACACGATGGGTTTTTATATAAAATTCATCGTGTCCCTACTTTTTAATTTGTGGCTATATCAAGATCTATCGTCACAACGAACTCGCTCCCCACTCCCACATCGGAAGAGGCCGCGACCTCGCCTTTCATCATCTCGACCATGGTCTTGACGACGTGCAAGCCCAGGCCGATCCCTGCGCGTTCCCGATCGCCTTCAAATTCATGGAAACGCGTGAACGGATCAAAAATATACACGAGACTTTCTTTCGCGATCCCCAAGCCCGTGTCTTTAATAGAAAATCTTATCCTGCATTTATCCTTATCGCACTTTTCATGATCGCGCGTAACCCGAACTGTTATCTCGCCTTTATCAACTTATTTGATAACACACCTACCTGAAACCGGGACACGCGCCCCATCCCGTCATGTCGAGGCCGCCCTCAGGCGAGCCGAGACATCGCCGAACATTGATGCGATCCCTCACTTTCGTTCGGGATGACACCCTGATTCAGGACAACCGATAACCGGGACACTATTTTCAAATTTCTTTAATAACAACCACGGTCCCGACAGGAATGAACTCATAAAGCTCCTCGACATCTTCATTTTTCATACGGATACAACCCTTGGACACGGACTGACCGATCAATTCAGGGAAAATGGTCCCGTGAATCCCGAACTGCGGCTTATCAAATCCAAGCCAGCGGGAACCCAAATAATTCTCAGGGGACGCCGCAGAGACCACAACCCCCTTGTGGAACCACGTCGGATAAGGATAGCGCGACTGAATAAGAAAAACCCCCACCGGCGTTTGTTTCGCCGACTTTCCCGTCGATACAGGATACTCTTTGATCACACCCCCCGCGGCCTTCAAATAAAGACGATTGAATGTCTTATTGATCTCAATGGTAAAGGCCTGATCCGGTATGCGTAATCGCCGTCCCACTTTCAACTGGTCACTCTTTATCCTGTTGATCCCTTTAATACGCTCGATCGTGGTCCCGTTCCGTCGGGAGGTCTTTTTAAGCGTGTCATCCGGTTGGATCATATACACGCGCGTATACGTCTGGGCATAAATACTATCCAACGGGTCGTGATGAGAATACGAGGAAAGCCGCAGCTTTCTTTCTGACCCGGGGAAACGGGAATATGAATACCCTTGGGAATACCGGCTATTCTTGATCTCGAGCAGATCGACGAGAGATAGCTTACGGAATAATTCTTGATCAAGCAGACGGGCATCTGCTGTTGAAGAAAAAAAGACCAGGATCAAGCACAAAAGTATAACCTTACGCATAGATCCAATATATCACTGATCGACGCCTTTGTCCCACTTCCCTGGCCTGTTTTTCAACAACTCAATGTGCCCCTGTCATTCTCATTATTTCAGCGATGCCATATCGATCACGAAGCGGTATTTCACGTCGCTTTTCAACATGCGTTCATACGCTTCATTGATATCCTGGATCTTGATGACTTCGACATCTGAGATGATCCCGTGTTTGCCGCAAAAATTAAGCATTTCCTGCGTCTCCGCAATGCCACCGATCACCGAACCAGCCACTGCCTTGCGCCCCATAATGAGCGAAACAGTATTCAAGGCCGGCTCAAGTCCGCCCAGATATCCAACAAGCACCAGCGTCCCACTCAAAGACAACGTCGGGATATACGGATTAAGATCATGCGCGTACGGCACAGTATCAATGATGAGGTCGAACTTCCCTTTCACGGCAGCCATCTGTTTTTCATTTGTGGACAGCACAACATGTTTGGCTCCCAGACGACGTGCGTCCTTCTCTTTACCGGGCGAACGAGTAAAAAGCGTAACCTCGGCCCCAAGCGCCTTAGCCAATTTCAGTGCCATATGACCAAGCCCGCCAAGGCCGATCACCGCGACCTTACTTTTCCTCCCGACTTTCCAATGACGCAGGGGGGAGTATGTCGTGATCCCCGCGCACAGCAAAGGCGCCGCGCCCTTTAGATCCAAACCCTTAGGGATCTTGACGACAAATTTATCAGAAACAACGATCTTGTCGGAATACCCGCCGTACGTAGGCAATTTGTCATGACGATCCAACGAATTATAGGTAAAAGTCGGAGCCTCTGCGCAATACTGCTCAAGCCCCTCATCACACGCCTCACAATGCTGACATGAATCAACCATGCAGCCAACACCGACCTGATCGCCAACCTTGAAACGCTTAACCTTTTTTCCAACACTGCTCACTCGGCCAATGATCTCATGCCCTGGGACCATCGGATAAATACCCGGGAACCAGTCATCACGGACCTGATGCCGCTGCTTTTGCTATAAGGGATCGTTTTATATCTTCTTTTAATTCCGGAGACCTCGCCAAGATCCATAAAAAAGACTTATCCGGACCGCATACGAGGGCATACTCATATTTGAAATTATCTACGGGACACAGGACGTATTCCGCAACCCGACAGATGAGTTCAAGGGAGAAATTCTGACTTACAACGCTTTTGTCAAATCGCTCGAACTCACTTCTCACTCAACCGGTATCTTACAGCCCTTGCCGCTCCTTCTCTTGTGACGATACCAAAACGAACAAGCGGGCTGATCAACTGATTAACTCGAGCCCGATTGACCTTCATAACCTTGCCGATCTCTGCGGCGCCCACAGCACTCTTTTTCTCCAGCATACCCAAAAGCTCTTCCTGTTTGGGCGTCAATGAGATCCCCTGCAAGCGAAGAGAACCTTCCTTGATACGATCTTGCACCTCCTCAAGAGCACGAGCAAGCCCTTCCGCAACATACTCCACCCAGTGAGTAAAATCACCATCCATATCACGCGTCTGCTGGATCAAGTCGTAATATCGAGGTCGATCCTGAGCAAAGAAATCATCAAGTCCCAAGGAGCATAGCGGATCCAGCCCCTTTTCCCAAAGCAACCACTGACCAACAGCTCTGGCCACACGACCATTGCCATCAACGAACGGATGGATCGTCAAGAACTCGTGATGAAAGATCGCGGCGCGTATGATCGGATGCAAGTCCTCTTCCTTCAGCCAGGCAAACAGGGACTTCATTCGACCCGGAACCTTCCCGGGTGGCGGTGGAGTAAAGATAACTTTATTGCGGGCATCCACAATATAATTCTGAATACGGCGATATTTCCCGATCCGCTCACTCGCCAAGAGCCCTTTGATCATTCGGGCATGAACATCCAAGAGTCCTTTTTCTGTGACCGGTTTGTTTTTGTTCTTCAAAACCAAGCGCATGGCTTCAAGACAATTGGCCACCTCCGTCTTCTGTTTCTCTTCCACTAGAAGATCCTTGCCGTCAGCAACAGCCCTTACCTGGGCCAAAGATAGAAGATTCCCTTCAATCCATGTCGATGAGTGAACGCTGCGAGCAAAAGCATCCCTTTGCAGAGAAACTTTAACAGAGGCCTGCACTCGAGAACTCCTGACAAGCGCCCCCGCTGTTGCGATCCCTTCGAAGAGTCTTAAAAGATACGGTGTTATACGACATTCGGCCTTGAACATGAAACAAGCTTACCATATCGTATAGGAATTGTATAGGGTATTGTCTAGGATGACTTGAGATGACTTTTGAACTCATAATTAATGCCGTAAGTGCTTGCCACAAATAGAAAACCCTTCAGCTGGTGGGCCAAAGGGTCTTCTTGTTTTATATGGGGTCCCAAGCTGGATTGAAAACCGAACCTTTACATTGACCGTGGAGATGCCGTTTTGAATCCCACTGACTTTTGCCAATTTCCCCCAGAAAGTGGCGAAAGTCTGTTGCAGAACATCAATGCCATCAACAAGATACAAAAATCACGCTCCCGAGCGCTTGCGAATTACCCGGAAAACGTCTGACTCAATTCGGAACACACCGCGTTCCAGATCAAAAAACCGTCTATCGCCACTTTTTTAAAAAAGTGGCAATACTCCATTCCGGGCAATTGGGAAAGAACCAAAACTCATCTTTGAACTATTAAGAAATCCTTAACAGTTGCCCGACCTATTAAGCATTTAGTTAATAAGGACATGCCCTCTCCGTACTTTTCTGGCCACCATCTTCAAGACCGTGCAGTGACCGTGCAGTGACCGCGCAGTGATCGTGCATTAATCGTGCAAATCGTGCATTATTGAGGGAAAACATATTTAACAACTCGCCCCTCCCCAACCACTAACAAAAGAACTGGGACACACAAAGTTTCTTAATCACACCGATCTCATCCTAACGATTAAAACGTAACAACCTTATCGCTCTCCTTAATGATCTCGTACATATCCTTCATCGTGCTGATCGGGCACATCTCGGAACCTTCCTGCTCCCGGGATTTAATACAACTGCCGCAAGCATAGATCTTTCCACCGGCCTGCATAAATTTCTCCGCCTGATCAACAGTGTTGAATTTATCCGTTTTGATCTTCTGGTATTCAACGCCTTTGCCCATAAAGAAGATCTTCACTTCATCCTTCTGCCCCACCGCGAAATTCGCATAGCGGATCGCGTTCCAGCAGGTTTCAGCATCATTACTTGAAATGATCACTCCAATTTTCATTGTCTCGCCTCCTGTTTTATTTAGATGCCACCACCAGCATCTCGAAATCATCCGTGGTCAGCTTATCATTCCTTGAGTACGCCCCCAGCTTCGCGCCAAAGGATGTCGTAGTGCACACTCCGTCCGCCGCCGGATGCTTGCCGCAACAAGCCTTTTTCGACCATATCCGAGATCTCACGGAACGCGGTCGCCCTGCTCGTGCTCC
>DYQZ01000013.1 GCA_020719005.1 Candidatus Omnitrophus sp. | reverse complement strand
CTGATGTTGAAAGCTTGACCATTGCTGGTATTAACTGGACCGATATTGAGCGTGTTACTAAACAAAGCATTAATTGGACTGATGTTGAAAGCTTGACCATTGCTGGTATTAACTGGACCGATATTGAGCGTATTAGTGATCAAGGTATTAATTGGACCGATGTTCAAAATTTGACGATCGCCGGTGTCAACTGGACAGATATTGAACGGGTTACAAAACAAGGTGTTAATTGGGCTGATGTTGAAAGCTTGACCATTGCCGGTATTAATTGGACCGATATTGAGCGCATCAGTAATCAAGGTGTCAATTGGACCGATATTGAACGCATCAGTGATCAAGGTATTAATTGGGCTGATGTTGAAAGCTTGACCATTGCCGGTATTAATTGGACAGATATTGAGCGTATCAGTGATCAAGGTATCAATTGGACAGATATTGAGCGTATTAGTGATCAAGGTATTAATTGGACAGATATTGAAAGTTTGACGATTTCTGGGATTAATTGGACCGATATTGAACGTGCTACTAAGCAAGGTATTAATTGGACGGATATTGGGCGTATCAGTGATCAGGGTATTAACTGGACGAGTATTGAAAGTTTAACGACCTCCGATATTAATTGGACCGATATAGGTAAAATGTCATTAAGTGGTGTTAACTGGACTGATATTGAAAGTATGAGTACGTTAGGGGTGAATTGGGCAGATCTTAATACGATGAGTACAGTTGGCGTAAATTGGGCAGATCTTAATGTGATGAATGGGTTAGGTGTAAATTGGAATGATCTTAGCAGAATGACTAATGTAGGTATTAATTGGAATGATCTGCAGACCTTTACAACTTCCAATATTAATTGGATTGATTGGGGATCGATGACCAATGCTAGAGTTAATTGGGTTGATATTGAGAATTTAAGTAAGACGGGTGTTAACTGGAATGATCTACAACAATTAACAGAAGCTGGGATCAATTGGACAGATATTGAAGCTTTATCTATTTCTGGTATAAATTGGACGGATGTTCAGTCAATTACATTGGCGGCTACTAATTGGACAGATATTGGAAGAATGTCCTTGGCATCTATTAATTGGTTGGATATTGAAAGTTTAAGTAAAACCGGTATTAATTGGAATGATATTGAACGTTTAACAGTTGAAGGTATTAATTGGAATGATTTAGAAATGATGACAATCAATGGTATTAATTGGACTGATTTGTCACGTTTAACTTTAGAAGGTGTTAATTGGCTTGACTTAGAGACAATAACAAAAAATGCTATTAATTGGACTAATATTGGAAATTTATCGAATGCGGGTATTAATTGGACAGATATTGAACGTATTAGTGATCAAGGGATCAACTGGGCTGATATTGAAAGTTTAAGTAAGACTGGTATTAATTGGGCAGATATTCAAAGTTTAACGATCGCAGGTATTAATTGGACTGATATTGAACGTGTTAGCGAGCAAGGGATCAACTGGAGTGAGATCCAAAGGATCAGTGAACAGGGTATTAATTGGACTGATATTCAAAGTTTAACTATTGCCGGCGTCAACTGGACAGATATTGAACGTATTAGTGATCAAGGAATAAATTGGACTGATATTGAATCTTTAAGTAAGACAGGTATTAATTGGCAAGACCTTCGGATAAGCACAGAACAAGGGATCAATTGGACCGATATTGGTAGTTTAACGATCGCAGGGGTTAATTGGACCGATATTGAGCGGATCAGTGAACAAGGGATCAATTGGATCGATCTACAAAGCATGACAAATACAGGTATTAATTGGAATGACATTTCTCAAATTGCATCTGTTGGTGTGAATTGGAGCGATATAGAACGGTTAACAAAAACTGGTATTAATTGGCAAGATATTCAAGTTTTAACAGATCAAAGTATTAATTGGACGGATTTTGGTAGCTTGACGAATGCGGGTATTAATTGGACTGATATTGAACGATTTAGTGAACAAAATATTAATTGGATCGATATTGAAGCAATGTCGAAGACAGGCATTAACTGGATGGATATTGGAAGATTGTCTCTTTCTACTATTAATTGGGAAGATATCCAAACATTAAGTAATTCAGTAATTAACTGGACTGATATATCACAACTAACAATTAATAGCATTAATTGGAGTGATCTAGGATCAATGACCAATAGTGGAGTTAATTGGACTGATCTGGCGCAATTGACAATAGAAGGTATTAATTGGTCTGATCTAGAAATAATAACAAAAAATAATATTAACTGGATGGATATTGGAAGTTTAACAAATGCAAGCATCAATTGGATGGATATTGAACGGATCAGTGAACAAGGTATCAATTGGACTGATATTCAAAGCTTAACGATCGCTGGTATTAATTGGACTGACGTTGAACGTATCAGCGAACAAGGTATCAACTGGACTGATGTTCAAATCTTAACGATCGCTGGTGTTAACTGGACCGATATTGGACGTATCAGTGAACAAGGTATCAATTGGACTGATATTCAAAGTTTAACGATCGCTGGTGTTAACTGGACCGATATTGGACGTATCAGTGAACAAGGTATCAATTGGACTGATATTCAAAGTTTAACGATCGCTGGTGTTAACTGGACTGATATCGAACGTATCAGTGAACAAGGTATTAATTGGTTTGATATAGCAAGTTTAAGTCAAGCTGGTATTAATTGGTCAGATGTTCAAGGGATGTCTCTAGCTGGTGTTAATTGGTCAGATATTCAAGAAATGTCTCTAGCTGGTATTAATTGGAATGACCTTGGTCAAATGACAACAGAGGCTATCAATTGGACTGACTTCTCAAGATTTACTAATGAGCAGATCAATTGGACTGCTTGGCAGACAATGACAGTTTCAGGGATCAATTGGATTGATATCGGTCGTTTATCTCAAGCCAATGTGAATTGGAATGATATTGAGCGGATGTCATTAAGTGGCGTTAACTGGACTGATATTGAAAGCATGAGCACATTAGGTGTTAATTGGGCAGATCTGAATTCTATGAGCACTGTTGGTGTTAATTGGGCAGATCTTAATGTGATGAATGGGGTGGGTGTTAATTGGAACGATCTTAGTAGAATGACTAATGTTGGTGTTAATTGGAATGATATGGCACGTATGTCTACTGTTGATATAAATTGGAATGATCTTGCTAATATGTCGACACAAAATATTAACTGGATGGATCTGAGCAGGATGTCTTTGGTCGGGGTCAATTGGAATGATCTGGCGCAAATGTCATTAGAAGGGGTCAATTGGAATGATCTTCAGAGAATGACCGTTAATGCTATTAATTGGACGGATCTTTCAAGAATGGTTGGATCTTCTGTCAATTGGGAAAATATGAGTGTGCTGTCAAATTCAGGGGTAAACTGGCTTGATCTTGCTCAAATGAGCACTGCAAATGTTAATTGGTTGAATCTTGGAGATTTTACTGAAGCTTCTATTAACTGGACTAATTTGGATGAAATGTCAAATGCCGGTATTAATTGGTATGATTTTGATGCTATGACGAGCCAATCAGTAAACTGGACGAATATTTCTGATATGGCCGCTGCTGATATTAATTGGTTTAGTTTGTCTAATATGAGCGCTGCCGGTGTTAATTGGGAAGATATGGGAGTGCTTACAAGAAGTAATATCAATTGGAGTGAATGGAGCGACTTTACTCAGTCTCGTATTAATTGGACTGATCTAGGGGCATTAACGATCGCAGGTATTAACTGGACTGATCTAGCGTCGATAACGGAAGCTGGTGTTAATTGGACCGATATTTTCTCCATGTCAATGAATGGTATTAATTGGACAAATATTGGATCATTAACAGATGCAGGTGTCAATTGGACTGATATCTCAAGAATATCCACAACGAGTATTAATTGGGATGATTTTGGCCGATTGACAGTAACGGGTATCAATTGGGATGATTTTGGTCGATTGACGGTGACGGGTATCAATTGGGATGATTTTGGTCGATTGACGATGACGGGTATTAATTGGGACACGTTAGAAGTCATATCAGAGACCGGTGTTAATTGGACGGATCTCATGAGCATGACAAGAACAGGTATCAATTGGACTGACCTGGGTTCAATGACCATGGCTGCTGTAAATTGGACAGACTTGGAAAGATTATCTGTATCAGGATTGAATTGGACTGATTTCGGAACAATGACAAGTTCTGGTGTTAATTGGACGAATTTAGGTGCTATGTCTTTAGCGGGTATGAATTGGGATGATCTAACAGTAATGACAGAAAGAGGTATTAATTGGTCTGATTTGACTAAACTTACTTCTGTTGCTGTGAATTGGGATAATTTCAGTGTTATGTCTAATGTGGGTGTTAATTGGGATGATCTTGTTGTTATGAGTGAGATGTCGGTCAATTGGCAGGATCTGAGTAAGCTTACACAGGTCGGTGCTAATTGGGATAATTTTGCCAGCATGACAAATGTTGGTGTTAATTGGCAGGATGTGACATCATTAACGAATGCGGGCATTAATTGGACGGATATTAATAGTTTAACAACAGCTCAGATCAACTGGTTAGATATTGGTAAATTTACTAATGAAGGTATTAATTGGACAAGTCTTTCAACAATGACCAATGTTGGGATCAATTGGTTAGACATTCAAACCATGTCAGAACAAGGGATTAATTGGACTGATATTGGCTCTTTGACTGATGCTGGTATTAATTGGCTTAATATGGCTGAATTTAGCCTTACGGCAGTTAATTGGGATGATATTGCACTGATGTCTGAAGCTAATGTTAATTGGCAGGAAATGAATAGAATGACGACCAATGGCATTAATTGGGCGAGTATTGGTGTTCTTTCTCAAGCCGCTGTTAATTGGGACGGTTTAAGCGCAATTGCAACATCTATTAATTGGGAAAGCATTGCTGAAATGTCTGACGGTGGTGTTAATTGGGTCGCTTTTGCTGGCATGAGTAACTCAGGCATTAATTGGACTGATTTCTCAACGCTAACTAATAATAATATTAACTGGAATGATGTAGAACAATTAACTGGTGCTGGTGTTAATTGGACGGATATTGGAAGAATGAGTTCTTCAGGTATCAATTGGAAAGCTATTACAGTTTTTAGTGAGACGCAGATCAATTGGGAAACAATTGAAGCAATGAGTGTTGCGGGGATCAATTGGTTGAATGTTGGAGAACTTTCAACGGCTGGTATTAATTGGCTTGGCATGGAAACGTTATCGCAACAAATATTGAATTGGGATAATATCGCGGATCTTACAACAAGCGGTATTAATTGGTTTGATCTTGCTCAGATGACGACAGCTTCTATTAATTGGGATGATATTACTAAAATGACAGAGTCTTCTATTAATTGGGCTGATCTTGCGTATATGTCACGGGCAAGTGTTAATTGGTCTGATATGGGTATGTCCTCTACTTCTGGTGTGAATTGGGTAGCTCTCGCAGATATGACTAGCGCCGATGTTAATTGGACGGATCTTAAGACAATGACCACCCAAAATATTAATTGGGCTGAAATGAGTTATTTCTCAACTAATGCGCGAACTTTGATTTCCAATGTAGATGCAATATTCACACGTATCGGTTCTCCGACGTCAACAGGCACGACAGATCTTTTCGGGAAGATCAATACATTATTAACAGAGATCGGTACTGGTGATATACAAACGATCGTTTCATTGTTAGGCGCCACATCAGATACGAGCACATCAAACACGATCTTCGGAGATATTAATCATATTCAATCATTGTTCCAGAAGAGTGGAACAGATGTGTCACAAGGCTTTGTTCAAATGGGTGATGTTGAGGCGTTTGCCAAGACTGGTAAGGAAAGTGCAAATGCTGCATTGGGTATAGTCAAGAACATGGAAACGGATCTTGGTGTTCAAGGACAAAGTCCGAATGCATATGAACAAATGAAGCTTCTTGAGGAATATATCAGGGATATTCAAAATGCCGCTCTTGCATTAGGCGATAAACAGGATGCCACAACAGAGATCGCACAAAAAGTGGTTGCGATGATGAAGGATATGATGAATGAGCAGGCCAAACAGGTTGGTCTTGAGAATACTGGTTTGATGATCGAGGAGCTTTCGAAGCAGCAGGCGAAGGATATGGAGAAGGTCAACGAGAAGCTTGAAGAGATCAACGCCAAGATGCTTGCATTGCAGGAAGCGATGAAGATCGACGATGTCGTGGTGAAGACCTGGTTTGAGAGTGAGGAGTAATGACACTTAAGGCATCACAAAAAGCTAATCGTTTGATTATGCTCGCGGTGGCTTTGTTTTTGATTGTTCCACCTTCTTTTGTTGTTGCAGATGTGGTGATCAATGTTTTAGCTGTGAATGGTTCTGATAAAGCCATTGAAAAAGATATAGAGTTTAGCCTTCCTGGAGAGATCAAACCCGAGGATGTTACCGATCCTGCGGGGCTCTTGATCGATTATAATGTTAATGATGCTGGCTATTTTTTACATGGCAAGGTTTCCTTACAAGGTAAAGAAACTAAAACATTACGTGTTAAGGTAAAGGATATTTGGCAGATCTCCAATGAACAGGCCAATGGCATAAAAGAAGAAATAGAGCAGGGTTTCAAGGAGATGGGGGCTGAAAGAAGTAAAGAGAATGGAGACCTTCTTAAAGCCCAATTATTCTCCAGGATCGATATGATCCTTCAGGAACAGTCGTTGGCAACAAGCAGTATTGATAATCGAATCGATACATACCGTAATTATGTTCAGACATTGGAATCAATACGTGCCAAGGCTCATTTGATCGATTTTTGGCGAACAGACGCCAATGAGCCCGGATCAAACAAGTCTGTTACGCTTAAAGTAGAAACAGAGAATAAAGCGGAAAAAACAAAAAAGGTTAAAGAACGTTATTATTTACCGAAAGAGGTTTTACCGGAATATATCGTTGATCGTAAAGGGTATGAGATCAGATTTGATCAAAAGAAAGATCAGCCATTCTTATTTAAAGAAGATGATTTTGCTGCAAATGAAAAGAGAACGGTCAGTTTTGGCATAAAAGATGTATGGTATATTCCTTCCAAAGAGATGGAGTATGTTAGGGAACGTTCTAAGTATATTGAAGATGCTTTAAAACGGTCAAAATTCTCTGTAACTTCTACCGCTCTTTATACGCAGATCATTAATTATCTGGATCTTATAAGCACGCTTCAAGCAATACAGCAGCCGGATATCCAACAACATATTGGGACTTTTCGTGTTAATAAAGACCGGTTCGAGAAAGCCAAAGAAGATCTGAATTCATTAGAGAAGTTATTATTAAGGCATCGTGCGGATCTTGAGAAGAGCAAGCTTAAGAATATTATGCAGAAGATCCAGTCGATGAAGTCTTTGGCGCGTGTCTCGCAGTCTATTTTTGATAAGAAACCGACGGTGAATGCGGCTTGGAAGATCATTGGCAGTGTAATGATATTCCTGGGGATATTTACTATTCTTCATTTTGTGACATGGATATTTCGGTCTTCCAAAGAAAAGAAACAGGAAGATCTGAGAAAAAAAGAAGATGAGCAAAAGAAAGAATAAGAAAGCAGCTGAGGGCGCATGAGTATTAAATTACAATATACAGAAGTGGGTATCGTTAAGGCTATTCGCGGCTGTATTATTATTGCCACGGGGTTTAGTAATTGTATTAACGGGCAGTTGATCCGCTTTGGTTATGGAACGATCGGGATGGTCGTTGGATTTAACGAGAACGAAGCGCAGATCCTTCTTTTGAAAGAAAATGAAAAGATCCGTACAGGTGACCAGGCTATTGCGACTGTCGAGCCTTTGGTGACGCCTGTGGGGGATAAGTTCATTGGACGTATTGTTAATGCTTTGGGCGAGCCTTTGGATGGATTAGGGCCTATTGTAGCGGATAAAATGTATCCTATCTTTCCTGATGCTCCGCCTATTTTGGATCGTCAACCTCTTAGTAAGACCATGGAGACTGGCATTAAAGTTCTCGATGCCATGATCCCGATCGGTCGTGGTCAGCGCGAGCTTATACTCGGTGATAAGATGACTGGGAAGACCACCTTTGTTACAGATACGATTTTGAATCAAAAAGGTGGCGATGTTGTTTGTATTTATTGCGCTATTGGTAAAGCTCGTTCTTCTTTGGCCAAAGTTGTTCAGCTGTTCAAGGATAGAGGCTGCTGGGACTATAGTTTGATCGTTTCAGCGTCTGCATCAGCAACCCCTGGTCAGCAGTATTTGGCGCCTTATGTAGCCTGTTCGATCGCCGAATTCTTTATGCACCGTGGTCAAGATGTCTTTATCGGGTTTGATGACTTTACGAAACATGCGTGGGCGTATCGTGAGATATCATTATTGTTAGGTCGTCCGCCGGGACGTGACTCATATCCAGGGGATATTTTTTATTTGCATTCAAAGATGATCGAGCGAGCCTGTTATTTGAACAAGGATCAGGGCGGCGGTTCGATCACATTTTTTCCTATTGTTGAGATCTTGGAAGGGGATTTGACCGCATTCGTTCCCTCAAACCTTGTTTCCATGACCGATGGACAAATATTATTATCCAGTCAGTTGTTCGGTGAAGGGCAAAAGCCGGCACTGGATCTTGGTCTTTCTGTTTCACGCGTTGGTTCTAAAGTGCAGTGGCACGCGATCAAAACATTATCGGGCCCATTGCGTTTGGAATATTTGCAATACAGGGAGCTGTTACGTATTTCAAAACTGAAGACGTCAGGGCAATCGGATGACATGAAACAGAAGCTCCGTCGTGGAGCCATCTTGACCGAGATATTAAGACAGGATAAAGATACCCCCGTTTGTCAGGAAGTTCAGGTCATGATCTTTTATGCATTTAACCGTAAGATGATGAACGATCTTACTGTTGAACATGTAAAGTTATTCCAAGAAAAAGCATTTGAATATACAAAGAACAAAAAGCCTGAATTATTTACGTTATTGCGTGAACGCAGAAAGCTTGATCCGGAGATCGAAAAGTTGCTGGATGAAACGATCAAGGGATTGATCAGTGAGCTTGGTGGTGCTAAGGAGAATGCCGCCTAAAGAAGGCATGGCAGAGAGAGATTATGGCATCTCAATATAAAGCTTATTTTCGTTGTGTTATCTTAAGCGCAAAGCAATTGATATATGAAGGTGAGGTCACGAGTCTATTTGTGACCGGGGACAGAGGAGAATACGAAATACTGGCGTATCATTATCCTTTGATCGGTGTTGTTAAAGGCGATATTGTGGTTGATTGGCAGAAGCGTTTGTCCGTCAAGGGCGGGGTGATCAGGTTTTTTGCTAATGAATGTAATATTATTGTTGAGGAAAATGTTTCCGATAAACCTAAAGAAGAATGATCGGTAAAGGCACTTATGTTAGCAGAAACATTTATTATTCTTACGGTCATGTTTATCGCGGTGATGGGGCCTGCCGTTGTTATTGCAGTCTTGGGGTATTCTGTTATTAAGGCGTTGAGCCGTAATCCTTCGGCGGCATCAAAGATCTTCATGGGGATGGCGATCATGCTGGTCTTTGTTGAGGCGATATCGATCATTTCGATCTTGATCATCTTTCAGATCTTTGCAAGATAGGCAGGAGACGGATGAAATTCCAGTATTGGCAAGAAGGATTCACGTTCATTGGTATCTTTGTAGTGATGGTCGGTGTGCCGTGTTTGATCGTTGCTTTCTTGGGGACACGGTTGATCGATCATTTAGGACAGTATCCAAGCCGTAGTGCGAAGTTGCAGATGAGTATTTGCATACAGCTTCTGATCACAGAAATATTGACGTTTCTTATGTTGGCCTTGTTCTATCATATTTTTTCCGATTAAAAAAGGAGTTCATCCATATGTGGGATCTTATTATTAAATTCTTGTTTTTGATGGCGGTGGTATGTGGCGGTGTCATTTTCGTATTGCATCGTGTTCTTTTTTCAAGCGTTGACGGCGCCAAACAGCGTTTAGATCGGGATGCCGAGGCTGCACGCGCGCGTGAAGCAGAGTTGAACCGTAAGATCAGGCAAGCTGATGAAGAATTGTCTGCGCGAAAGAAAGAATTGGATCAGCTAGAACAACGGATGAAGAATCAGCTGGAAGAGGAAGCGAATAAGCATAAGGAAGAGCTGGTGACCAAGGCGCGTACAGATGCTGAAGATATCATTGTGAAAGCGCAGAATGCCGCGGACGGTATCCGTCGAGAGATCGAGAAGGAAATGGAGATCAAGATCATTGATCATTCAACAGCTATTTTGAATGATGTATTGGGCAAGAAGGCTAAGACAGCGCTTGAAAAGGATTTGATCGAAGAGTTTATTGAGCAGTTAAAGAACGTGGATATGTCTAAGATCAGTCCTGAGATCAAACAGGCGAATGTGGTAACAGCAACAGGTGTTAGTGATGCTGATATGAAGCGCATTTCAGAGATCGTACGTTCCAAAACGGGGCGGGATATTCCTTTGACTTCAAAGATGGATGGCGCACACGTGGCTGGTGTGGTGATCCAATTCGGGAGTTTAATGCTTGATGGAAGCATTCGTCAGTCTATCAAAGAATCTGCGTTAGCATTAAAGCATGAGGTTGAAAAAGGCCATAGCACCAAGAAGTAGGCTTTTCATAAGAGGATCCGATGGGAAAAGCCAATAAAGTAAAACGTGAGATGATCGAGGTGCGGGATCTTGTTGACCTCGTTCAGGTATTGAAGGATGTTGCGGATATGAAATTCCGCGACCTTTTTGCGCGTCGTGGTGGTTTTCAGCGGTTTGGTGAGTCTTTTGCAGAATTCTTTCGTTTGCTTGAATATACTGAATTGCAGCATCCTCTTCTTGAGAATGATAATCAGAAAACATGTATTGTTGTCATCACCACGGAAGAAGGTTTTGTTGGTGACTTGAATAATAAAGTGGTGGTGCGCGCCCTTGAAGAGCGGGATCAAGAGAATCCTGATGCGTTGTTCGTGACTGTTGGTCGTAAAGGGATCAATAAGTTGGAAATGCTCGGGGTCAAGAATGAGAAGATCTTTGAAGATCTGGCCGAAGTCGGCATGTATGAAATAGCGGTTCTTTTGAAAGATTATTTAGTCGAGCAGGTCATGGAAGGGAAGTTTGGTAAAGTAAAGATCGTTTATCCATGGCCCAAAGATCTGCAGACGGTCAAGGCGCGTGTGATCAAACTTTTGCCGTGTGATTTTATTTTGCAGAAACAAAAACAACAGGTGGAGCGTTTTTCTAAAGTGATCGAAGAATCAGATGCGTTAGATGTGATAGGGTATCTTGCGCATCTTTGGGTTTCTTCAAAGATCTACGAAGTCATGTTTGATACAAGTATTGCGGCTGTTTCAGCGCAATCGCAGCAGTTAGAAACGAGTGTGGGCAATGTGCGTAAAGAAGCGATCAGTGTTAAGATGAAATACCGCAAAGCCCGCAAGAATGATATTGATAAGAGCCTTCGAGAGGTCTTTTCTTCACGGATGATGGCGATCAAATAGGTCTTTCTACAAGGAGAAAGAACGTGGCAGATATAGTTCAGGAAGAGCGCAAGCCTTCAGCAAAAGTTGTTTCAGTACAGGGGCCTGTTGTGGACGTTCGTTTCCTCGACGGTGAGCCGCCACCGGCTGTGTATGATTGTATTGAGGTGTGGACATACGCGGGAAAGAAGATCACTCTTCAGTGCGCGGAGCATTTGGGGGCCAGTGTGGTGCGTTGTGTTTCTTTACAGGAAACGCTGAACCTTCAGCAAAGTGCGCCATGTTTTTGTACGTATAAGCCGATCGCGATACCTGTAGGAGATGGGTGTTTCGGGCGTGTTATGGATACATCTGGTCGTCCGTTGGATAATGCAGGCCCATTTACTAATACTCCGAATATGGTGCCGATCCGTCAGAAAGTTCCTGAAGTCACATTTGATCTGAGAAGTAAAAAAAGAGAGATCCCCGAATTGCTTGAGACAGGGGTCAAGTATGTTGATCTGTTGTATCCTTTGATCAAGGGGTCAAAGACCGGGGTTATCGGGGGAGCCGGTTGCGGAAAGACCGTTATTATTCTTGAGCTTATCAATAACATTGTTAAAGCTCACGGTGGTGCTTGCGTTTTTACGGGTATTGGAGAACGTATCCGTGAAGGTAATGAGCTTTATTATGAATTGCACGAGAGTCATTTGTTGCATAAGGTCATGTTGGCGTTCGGTCAGATGGACCAGCCTCCGGGAGCGCGCGCCGAGGTTGTTAATGCCGGTTTAACACTGGCAGAATATCTTGTTAATAAGAACAAAGATGTTTTGTTGTTCATGGATAATCTTTATCGTTTCGTTCAGGGGGGGCAGGAAGTTTCAACTCTTTTAGGACGTGTACCGGCCGAAACTGGTTATCAGCCCACCATGGCGTCTGAGGTCAATGCTGTTCAGGAACGTATCCGTTCTATCGAAGGGGGCGGTTCTATCACGGCGATGCAGGCTGTTTATGTTCCGGCGGATGATATGACCGATCCGGCTGTTGTTGCTATTTTTGCGACGCTCGATGGTAATATTGTTCTTTCCCGCGATCTTGTTCAGCGTGGTATGTATCCGGCCATTGATCCTTTACAAAGCTCTTGTACAAACCTTGACCCGGCCGTCGTAGGACGTCGGCATTATGAGATCTCTCAACGGGTTATTCAGCATTTTAATAAGCATAATGGTCTTAAGCGTATCGTGGCGGTCATCGGTCTTGAAGAATTGAGTAAAGAAGATCAGCTTGTTTATAAGCGCGCGGAAAAACTTTATAATTTTATGACGCAGCCCTTTTCTGTTTCTGAGGTCTTTACAGGAAAGAAGGGGGAGTATGTCCCGGTTGAGGAAAATATTGAGGGATGTGAACGGATCCTGGCCGGTGATTATGACCATCTTGAAGCACAGGATTTCTATATGATCGGAAAACCTCCGCGAATTTAACGTGCGGGATATGGTATTCCGACGGTAAATTGTCAGTATTCTCTAAATATCAAGGTCAAATATGTTGAAGTTTTCTGTGAGTAAGACATTTACCGATGCGCTGATGAAAAGCGGACTGGTGGATGAGCCGCAGCTGCAGCAATATATTCTTTCCGCACAGGGGGCTGGGCAGCGTCTAAGTGTTTTTTTGCTGCATGAGCACATCCTTTCAATTGAAGTATTATTAAAAGCCCTTTCTAAAACACTCCATTTAGAGATAGTTGATCTTAAGAAGATAGTCGTTGATCAGCGCGTTATTGAGCGGGTTCCTGTTAAGATCGCTTCTTATTATCATTGTATGCCGATCGCCATCGATGGCAATAAATTGACGGTTGCTGTCACCGAACCGCTGGATATTTATAGTCATGATGATATCCGTGCGCATCTAAAGTTTGAGCCGAAGTTTGTGTTGGCGTCCCCTTGGGATATTGATGAAGCATTAAAGAAATATTATGGTCTTGCGTCGGAAACGATCGATCAGATCCTGACCCAAGAGCCCAAGGTGCGCGTTTTAAATAAAGAAGCGGATCGGGATATTCAGGATATCCATGAAAAAGGGGATGATGCGTCAGTCACAAAACTGGTGAATGAGATCTTGTTTGAAGCATACCAGAAACGTGCGACAGATATTCATATTGAACCATATCGTCATAAAGTGCGGTTCCGTTATCGTGTTGACGGGGTTCTTATCGATGCAAACTTGCCGTCGGAGGCGAGGCATTTCTTGGCAGCTATTTTGTCACGTATCAAGATCATGGCTAATTTGAGCATTACGGAGAAACGTTTGCCGCAGGACGGGAGTGCTGTTGTTCGTGTTAAGGAACAAGCGTTGGACCTGCGTGTCTCTACGATCCCGACCGCCTATGGTGAGAGCATGGTCATTCGCATTCTTCCGGCGACAACGATGTTGATGGATCTTGAAAAGCTAGGATTTAATAAGGAAAATGCCGCACGGTTCAGGGATCTTATTCACCGTCCTCATGGTGTGATATTTTTGACAGGACCGACGGGAAGCGGGAAGACAACGACTTTATATGCATGTTTGAATGAGATCAATAATGCCAGCCGTAAGATCATTACGATTGAAGATCCGATCGAATATGAAATGGCGGGGATCACGCAGATACAGATCAATCCTGCGATAGAATTTACTTTTGCTAAAGGATTGCGCAGTATTTTGCGTCATGATCCGGATATCTTGATGGTAGGAGAGGTGCGCGACCTTGAGACAGCTGAGATCGCCATCCGCACAGCATTAACAGGCCATTTGGTCTTTTCCTCATTACATACGAATGATGCGGCAAGCGGAGTGACCCGGTTGGTTGATATGGGCGTTGAACCATATTTGGTAGCCTCGAGTGTACAAGCTTTTGTGGCGCAACGATTGGTCCGGCAGATATGCCCGAAATGTAAAGAAGAAGATCTGTCTCCACTTACTGAGATACGTCAGGAAATAGCACAAAGCCTTGATTTTGCGAGTGCCGCAGAGATCAAAATATATCATGGTCGCGGTTGTGATCATTGCAATGGAACAGGTTATTATGGGCGAACAGCGATCTATGAGATCCTTGAGGTCAATGAGAATGTGCGTGCGGTCATTCTGGATAAACCTCGTGCTGAGGAGATCAAAAGGGTTGCCTTACGTCATGGGATGAGGACTCTGCGGCAAGACGGGTGGAAGAATGTGATCAACGGTGTGACAACTCCCGCTGAAGTCATGAATGCGACCCTGAAGGAAGATGTTGGTAAAGCTTTTGATAATGCCGTCTCTGGGGGGAATGGTCCAGCACCTGCGTTCCATTCAAAAACACAACAAACAGCCCGGTATTTCTTTGATCTCAGGGCTTATCCGCGTCTTCAGAAAGATGTAGCCATTGAGTTTCAGGTCATGCAGAAAGATAAGGATGAGCCGCAATCCCTGCGTCCGGTCACGGAAGTCGTGCGTGTTTTGACGAGTGATATCAGTGGTGCGGGTGTTAGTTTCTTAAGCGATGATTGTTTGTTGACAGGGTCTTTGGTCAGAGTGCGTATGTATATTGATGGAGATATCGAGCCAGTGGATTTTTTGACCAAGGTTGTTCGGGTTATTAAAGATCCGGTAAAAAATAAGTTTCTGGTGGCTGTTTTCTTTCTTGATATTCCGCCGGGAGACAGGGAACGTTTGATCGCATTATCACGCAATAATAATTAAGGCCTCCTTTCTTCGCTATGCCTATTTTTGTTTATAAAGCTAAGAAGAACAATGCTGAGAACGTGAGCGGGGAGGTAACGGCCCGCGATACAGACGAAGCTGTCGAGTTGATCAGCCAGCAAGGTTTATTGCCCGTTTCTGTTGTAGAAAAAGGGGATAGCCATCTTATTGCAGAGAAAAAGAACAGGCACGTTTCTCGTCGTGATATATATGTTTTTACGCGGCAGCTTGTGAGTTTGCTTAAGTCGGGGATCCCTCTTTTACAGGCCTTGGATGTTTTATCACGTCAGATGCGCATGACATCGTTGGGGTGGACACTAACGCAGATCACCGCAGATATTCGCAATGGGAAGTCTTTTTCTTCGTGTTTGACGGATCGGGCAGACATTTTTCCGGCATTGTATGCTTCGATGGCAAGAGCGGGCGAAGAGAGCGGCAAACTTCCAGTATTGTTGGGGCGGATGGCTGTTTATTATAAACAGCAGGAAGATATTGCCATGAAAGTCCGTTCAGCCCTCGCATATCCATTGTTCATGTTATTGGTTGGGGCGGGGACCGTTGTTTTTGTATTAACATTTGTAATGCCCAAGATCGCGGTTCTTTTTGACGGTTTGGGGTCGGTTCTGCCTTTGCCAACAAAAATAATATTGGCATTAAGTCAACATGTGCGTCATGGTTGGCCGTTTTTTCTTTTGGCCATACTGATGTTGGTATTAGGATGGCGGATGGCGTTAAAATCGCCCCGAGTCCGTCGTAGTTGGCATCAGTTTATTTTATCTATACCTATGATCAGCGATCTGATGATAAAACTCGAACTTGAACGTTTTTCACGTACATTAAGTCTTTTATTGGAGAGTGGCATATCTATTTTACGTGCGTTTGAGATCGCGATCCCGACCTTATCGAATGAGGCATTGCAAAAAGATCTGTGGTTGTGCCAGAGCAGGGTGGCGGGCGGCATGAGTTTTGGTGAGGCATTGAATGAGGTGACGTGGATGCCCGATATCGTTGGTCAACTGGTTGCGGTTGGTGAGACGTCTGGACAGTTGCCCCAGTCGCTTAATGATATTGCCGATACATATGAACAGGATATTGCAGAAGTGTTAAAGACTGTGACGGCATTGTTGGAGCCGATCTTGATCTTATTGGTGGGGGGCGTGGTCGGGTTCATTGTGTTTGCCATGCTTCTTCCTGTTTTTCAGATGGATCTTTTTGCACGCTAGAGGAGAGAAATACTATGAGAAAACGTGGATTTACATTGATAGAGATCATGCTGGTGGTCATTATTATCAGCGCTTTGGCGGCGATGATCATGCCGCGATTATCAGGTCGTTCAGAACAGGCGCGCGTCGCGGTAGCAAAAGCCGATATACAAACAAATATTGCGACGGCATTAAAACTATATGAATTAGACAATGGAAGGTTCCCGACAACATCGCAGGGGCTTTCGGCACTGCGTGAACGGACCTCTTCAGGAACACTGGCAAAACATTGGAACGGTCCGTATATTGAGAGAGAGCCGCTAGACCCATGGGATAATGCATATGTTTATGTATCGCCCGGAAGTCATCGCTCTGATTATGATCTTTATTCCAAAGGCAAGGATCTGGATTCGTCCGATGATGACATCACCAATTGGTAAGCGCTCTTGTTGCCGGGTAGGATCTTCTTCTAAAAGAGGACTTTCTTTTTTGGAAGTCATGGTGACTGCTGTTATTTTATCTGTCGGAATGGTGGCGATCTATCGCTCATTCTTTATCACCGTTGACCATCTTCAGTATCTATCCTGTCGTCTTTATGCGAATAATTTGATCGAAACAAAGATCGCTCATGCGGAAAAAGATTTTCGTGATCTTAAGGACTTCGATATCGGGTCGATGACAGAGGAAGTAGAAATAGGCAATAAAGAGGTTGTCTTTTTCTATACCATGGATCTTAAGCCCGTCGGGACGTTGCTTTCGGTCTTTCAGCTGGATATAACGCTTTCATGGGAAGATCGCGGACGGACGGTCAGTATTTCACGGGCAGCATATTTTTCGGGAATAACACCGCTAGAGAAGGGCGGTTAAAGTGATGAAAGTTCGTCTTAAAGCATTCACTTTGATCGAGATCCTTCTGGTCGCAAGTTTGTTCGCTATGCTGGGTCTGGCGGCATTCTCATGTTTATCTAATGGCCTTAAACTTTGGCATCGTGCTGGAGGGCTTGCATCCGAAGAAGATGTCGCGATGTTCATGGATCGTTTTTGTTCAGACGCAAAGAATGCTTTCTTATTCTCTCAAATATCTTTTGAAGGAGAAGAAATGAAGGTGGCTTTTCCTACATTGGTATGGACGGCGTCAGATCGTCGGAGTGTTCGTGCGAATGATGAATATGAGACGCAGATAGGCAAAGTAGAGTATGGTTTTGATATGGACAGGAAGGCGATCGTAAGACGGCAGGCGAATTATGCACAATCATTGCGTGAAGAGTGGGGCGACCCTCAAGTGGTGGTTGCGAATGTTGAACATGTGCGATTCCATTATTTTTACGAAGGTAAAAAAGAGGGAACCTCATCCGCCTCAGGGTTAGAACTTCCCTCTGCCATTGAGATCGAGATCGGCTTGATACAAGAGCTTAATGGTCCGTCTAGAGGAAGCGTGCTGGTGGAGGATGGCTCACAAGGTCGGGTATTCCGGCGTTTTGTGATGATACCATCGGGGGCATGACCATGATACGTATGTTAAATGATCGCAAAGCTTTTATATTAGTGAGCGCTTTATGGATCCTCGGCTTTCTAACAATTTTGGCGGTGGCACTGGGAATGGGGGCCCGGCAAAAGATCCTGGTGTTAAAACGTATTGAAGAAAGAGCTAGCTCTCGCTTGGCGGCAGAAGCAGGCGCCAAGAAGACGATTGCTGTTTTTCTGGATGAATTGGAGAACTCACAGTTTACGTTGAGTGCAAGGACAAAAGCACGTTTATTTAATAATCCGTTGGATTTCTTGAATATTACGGTGGGAGATTTTCGAGTGGACGTGGTTAATAGGTTCTTTGACGAGAGATCTGGCAAGATCATCGAGCGTTACGGCCTTGAGGATGAGCAGGCAAAACTGAATTTGAACACTGTTGACCCGGACACATTAACGCTCCTTTTACAGAGTGTTTTACAAGAAACTGAGTCATTAGCGAGGTCATTGGCAGTGGCGATCATTGATTGGAGGTCTTCCGGTCAACAAGAACTTTCCGGTTTCTCAAGTGATGGGTATTATAAAGGGCTTGAGTATCCGTATGAAGCTAAAGAGAAACCGTATGAGAGGATCGATGAGTTATTGTTGGTAAAAGGAGTAACACAGCTGATATTTGATACGATCCGTCCTTTTGTAACAGTGTATGGGGATGGGCGTATCAATATAAATACTGTATCAGCTCCCGTTCTTGAGGCACTTGGTCTTGACCCTTTGGCTGTTGACAAGATCCTAAAAGCAAGGAATGGTGTCGACGGGGCTGACGCTACAGCGGATGATCATATATTTCTACGTGCTTTTGATGTGGCGTCTGAGGTGAAGGCGCTTGTGACGCTAGATGAGAAATACGCACGGCAGATCGATGCGTTGAATGCACGTGGAATTCTGGGGACAGGATCGTTCGTGGCATCTTTTCAAAGTCGCGCCGTGCCTGTTCAGGGGGACAGTGCAGAAGTGAGTGTTGATGCTGTCTTTAATGCCTTGACCAGTCGTATCCAGTATTGGAATGAAAAATAATTAAATTTAGTTGAAGCGCTGAAACGTATCGGCTTATAATGTAAATATTAAAAGGAAAAAATATGGCGCTTAAACAATCTCGTTTTATCAGCATTTCAGTAACACCGGCATTGGTCAAGATCGCAGTCGTCAAGAGTTCCGGGATAATTGAGAAAGTCCTGAAACAGACTGTTGATAAGACAGGGCCTGATGCGGCACTAAAAAAGGCACTGCAGGGGATCACTGTCAAAGGCGCGGGTGTCATTTGTGTTATTCCTGGTGATATTGCCACGACAAAGAATCTGGAAGTCCCTTCTGTAGATAGTGAAGAGATCGAGTCTATCCTCGCATTGCAGGCTACCCGTCACACGCCTTTCAGCAGGGATGAGATCCTGACCGGATACGCAAAACTTGGAAGTCCTAAACCGCATTTCTCCAGAGTCCTTCTGGTCGTTGTAAAACGTGAGATCGTTAAAGAAAAGCTGGCCATCCTGAAGCGTGCGGGTCTTAATGTGAGCGGCGTTGTTTTCTCGCCGGAAGCGACCGCCCGTTTTTATGCAAAGAGTTTGAATAATAAAAAGAACGAGCCACCGTTCGTGCTTCTTGATATAGGGATGCAGGATGCGAATGTGATCGTTGTTGATAATGGTGCGGCTGTCTTTTCACGGAATATCCCGGTAGGCATCGAACATCTTTCGATCGATACGGAAGCAAAGGCGCAGTTGATCAATGAAGTTAAAGCGTCTTTGGAAACGTATAAACAGGATACGGCGGGAAGCTCTCCTTCCAAATTGTTATTAACAACCAATCATATGGCGTTTGCCGGACTTGATGCCGAGCTTGCAACGGCGCTGGAGATAAAAGTTGAGATCTCTTCTTATGTTACCTATGCAAAAGGGGAGAAAGGCGTTTCTGACGCGCTTAACAAAGAATTCATGGATGAGTCAGCTCTGGATGTGATCTCATCCGGTGTTGTTGCGTCTAAATGTCAGGTTGAACTCGTTCCTCAGGAGATCAAGGATCAGCGCGCTCTTGCGGAAAAAGGGAAAGAAACATTTATTGCCGGGATACTGGTCTTTTTATTATTCGTTTTTATTGGAAGCGCGTTATTTAGTAAGGTTTATTTTAAAGATGCTTTTCTGAAGAATAATCTTGTTGCGAAATATGCCGATGAGACCAGAACTGTTAATGAGCTTAAGAGTATGATCGCGCGTTCACGCATTGTGCAGGAATATTTGGAATCAAGGGCTTTGCCGCTTGAGTCTGTGCGTGAATTGTATCGTATCATACCGACAGAGATCTATCTGACGAACGTAAGTATCGATGAGGCGGGGGCTGTTAGCATTCAGGGCGTTTCCGATTCAATGTCACAAGTGTTCACTTTTGTGACGGCGCTTGAGAGTTCTGATCTTTTTGAAGGGGTAAAAACAAAATCCACGACATCCAAGAAAGAACGGGGCAAGGATGTCGCCGGATTTGAGATCATATTCAAATTGACCCAGGCTTCTCCTGTAGAAGCAAAAGAAGAAAATCAACAGTCGGCCGACCAGGCAAAATAAGGAGCGGTCCTTTGTTCAATCAATTTATTTCCAAACTTAATCCGTTACAGCGCAAATTATTTTTTGGCGCGGCTATTGTTTTAATGATCGTTCTTTTCGAACGTTTACTTTTGGCGCCATCCTTATCGCGCATTAAACAGATCGACGCATCTATTGCCAAACAGGAAGAAACGATCAAAGAAAATTTAAAATTCCTCGAGAATAAAGGGACCGTTGATAAAGAAGTCGCGGTTTTTAAGGATTATTACACGAATGATGTCAAGGCAGAGGATGAGGTTATTGCTTCTTTCCTTAAACAGGTAGAATTACTTGGCACTCAATCAAGCGTGCAGCTTTCAAAGATAACACCTGCGGGGCATGATTATCAGAAAGATTACCTGAAGTATTTTGTGACCGTTGATTGTTCAGGTTCGTTTGAGAATGTGACTAATTTTGTTTATACGGTGAATAATTCAAAGGATCTTTTAAAAGTTGAGAAGATGAATTTAGGCGCCAGCCGAGGTGGAGACAACATCCAGGCCAGTTTAACAGTGTCAAAAATGATCATTGGCGCGGATCCTTCCGTTGATGCCAAGCAGTTCGTTAAGATCAAGGAAGAACCTGTTGTAGAAGAACCCAAGAAATAATAAAGTCTTCTTACGCCTTGTCCTTGCCAGGCGTTTCTTATGCGCCTCTTTACTCAAACACATTTTTCGATCGATCCTTTCGCCATTCGTTTAAGGCGTTTCTTTTCCTGCATTCTTTTTATTTTTTTCCTTTCTTCTACGTTCCAGCTTTCCTTTGCTGTGCAATTCACGAAAGAACAATTGTTCCAGTTGGCCACGTTGGCGCTGAAAGATCAAAAGTATGAACAAGGGATCGATCTTTTTCAAAAGGTGATCGACGAGGATCCTAAGTTCGCGCCTGCTTATAACGGGATCGGTCTCGTTTATTTATATCGTCCAGACCCCGATGTGGACACCGCAATACGTTATTTCAAGCTTTCTGTTGATATATCGTCTGATTATACTGAAAGTTGGAACAATTTAGGGCGTGCTTATTACTTGATAGGCAGGTTTTCTTTAGCTAAAGATGCTTTTTTGAAGTCATTGAAGTTAGATCCCCAGCAGCCTCAGTTGCAGATCACGCTTGGGTGGATCTATCTTTTGGGGGAATCTCGACCAGTTGAGGCGATCGAAAGATTTGATATAGCGTTAAAGGCGCTTGGGGAAAATGATGGGGCCCGATATGGGCGTGGCTTGGCGTATATGCTTGAGAATGACCGGTATAAAGTGATGGACGCCATCACAGAGTTGCGTAAACGGCAGAGGAATGAAGATGCTGGGAAATTGGAGAACATGCTTAAAGGCAATATAAAGTTGATCTCTGAAGAGGGGAAGCCGTTAGTCACGGGAGATGGGTCTGAGAAGTCTGTATTTGATGAACAATTGCGTGCAATGGAAGGGCAGGGATTCAAAGGATCTACAGAGGACGGCGGGATCAAAGTGCGTTTACGCGGGCCATTGAATACTTTCTAATGAAGGATGTGAAGAGCTCCATGAACGCATTAAAGCTCCGTGTATATCAGTATTTCTCACCCGATCGCCCAATGGTATGGATGATCGTTTGCCTTATCTTATGGATAGTATCCTTAAGAGGATTTTTATTCAGTTATAATGCGCTTACTTCGGATGCAATCTCGTATTATGACCATACAAAATATTTTGTAGAAAGCCTTAAGCAGGGGGTCTTTCCTTTATGGGATTATTTTTGGCAGAACGGATCGCCTAATGATTTCTTTCTACGACGTATTGGTTGTTACAACCCTCTTTACCTTTTGATGGCGCTGGTGAATGTGATAGGTGTTCCTTTCAGGGAAACTTATCTTTTCAGTCATGCGTTTTATTATTTTCTTGGAGCCTTTGGGATCTTTCTCTTAGGACGGCAGGTTTGGAAGGATGAACGACCGGCGTTTTTTGTGTTTGCATTATTTCTGTTTTCCGCCGTAGGCACCCGTATTTTTGATTCATATATGTGTTTGATGGTCGTGCCGCTGATCTGGTTCTTTTATTTTGCAGTATCTTTTCTCTCTTTACCGTCGCGTCTGGGGTTGGCAGGGCTTGCGTTGACATTCATGGTCATGGCGAATACATATATACCACTTTATGTCATGACCATCCTGATCGTAGCGTTCCTTTTCTGGGTAGTGATCTTTCCTGAGAAAGCCTGGGTGTCCTTAGGCAAGGTAAGGAATTTTTTGCAGGAGCATTGGGTATTCTCGCTGGTAATGTTCGGTCTGGTGATCTGTTCGCTTATTCCGCCTATCTTGTTTTTCAAACAGGGCAGTCAAGGCGCTATTGCCTTACCCGGAAGGCATAGCGGTGGGGTTAGCGGGAATGTACTTCGGGTTGACAAGGTTTTTCTGGACTGGGGGCTGATCGAGGATGTTTTCTTCTCTCTTTATTTTACAGATCTTCGTCGTTATATGTTGGCTATTATTTTCGTTCCTGTTGTTTCGCTTATCTTATGGGGAATGGGTGCGTTCTGCCGCTTGAATCGCAGGATCATTCTGTTTATTACGCTGGGGCTTTTCTTCATTTTGTTGGGAACTCCACGGGCTTCCCCGTTGCATGAATTCCTTTATCAACATATCTTTTATTTTAAGTATTTCCGGAATTTGCATTTCTTTTTGTGGTTCTTGGTCATCCCGCTTTTCATTTTTACAACAGGGGAGTTCCTTAATGCCTTATTGTGTGCCCGCCTTGATAAGAAGTCGGATAAGATCAAGGCTTTAGCTGTGACGGTTTTCGTGCATGCGGCATTCTTGGTGTGGATCATATTAAGCGGAGAGGCTATAGTTACAACAGTGTTGTGTGTTATTGCATCATGTTGTTTCTTTGTTGGGTATATTCTTTCTTTCTTTAAAAAAGCTTGGATATTCTGGTTGGTGGTCGTGGTTTTGACAGCGTCGCAGGCGCTAGAGGTTTATCATTACGCTTCTGTTAATATGCGTCTTTATAAGAAAGGATATCAGTATGACGGCTTGAATAAGGAGTTTCTTTTTTCGACATCTTTTTCAGGTGGGGATTGGACGAAAGGTAATGATTGTGGGGGGCTTTATTATAGCGCTGCATCAATGTATGAATTCTGTGAACATGTTTCTTCGGCTGCTTATGGGACGTATTTAGTAAACAAATTGACTTCTTATAGCAAGGTTGCGCCATTTTCGCAGGGAGGATACACCCGATTGGAGACGAGTATCCGTGCTGATGAGGATCTGGCGTTGGCGGATGGCTGGTCGGGTGAACCTTTAGACGGTTCAGGAAGTAAAGAACATTTTAGACGTGATACAGATCTGCTTAAGGTGTTGGATCTTAATGCGAGCGGGTTAAGGGTTAAGACTAATTTTAAAACGCCGCGTTTTCTGGTTTATAACGATAGTTGGGGTAAAGATTGGCATGTATATGTAGATGGAAAAGAAACAACATTGTATCGCGCTAATGGCGGGTTTAAAGGGGTTGTTGTTCCGTCGGGTGAAAGGCAAGTTCATTTCCAATATGGTTCATTGCTCTGGGTAATATTCAATTGGTTCTTAGTGATCGTATTTAATGCGTTATTCTTGCTGGTTCTTTATATGAGCATGAAGAAGTTAAGAGGGCCGCGCGCATGATCGCAATGTTAAAGAATATTTTGTCGCGGGTTTGGGTGTTTTATTTGATCCTTATTGTGTTGTTCTTTGTGTTTGTTGATCATAAAACAACGATTCGTTCGGCACAGCTGCAGACATTAAGTCGCCTGACACCGTCATTTGATTATTTGAATATGATGAATGCTGATAAGCCGCGGGAGAAAGATCTTGCAGCGTGTGTGCAGTATCATCGTTATGTGGTTGATTTTGTACCTTCTGCCGCGGCTGAGGGGTTGGCCATGGTCGGATATTGTTCGATGCGTATGGGGCATACCAAGGACGCGCACGAGGCCTTTGAGCGTTCGATCAGCCTTAATCCAAATTATTTTTGGAATTATTACCATCAGGGGATGATGTTCTTTTCTCAAGGGGATTTTGCCAAGGCAGGAGAGAATTTCTCCAAAGCCCTTCAGCAGGATCCACGTGCCACGGTATTTGTGATGACCCGTTCAAAAGTTTTTACCGATATTCAGCGGTCTTTCAAGAATAAATATAATATGGAGGAGAGCCTCCTTGCGTCTTATCGCCAGACCGCTGAATTGATCAAGGTCTGTCAAGTTTGTCTGCAGAACCGTAATGCGTCTTTTTGCCGTCAGACGGCTGTGACAGCTGTCAAAATGTTCTAAATACCATGATCAAAATAATTCTTGTGAATATCCGGATTTATTTCTTTACAGAATAAAACGCTTTTGCTATATTATCGCAACTTTGACGGGCATTATTTTTCGTTCTGCAATATTTCCGGGCCTCTAGCTCATCTGGTAGAGCAAGTGACTCTTAATCACTTGGTGGCAGGTTCGAGTCCTGCGAGGCCCATTCTTTATACATAAAGCTCCTTACGTAAGTAGGGGGCTTTTTTGTTTATACTCTTTATTCGACACCACATTGACACTGAATATCCTTTGCTCTACCAGATGAGCTAGTGTAGTGAGTCATAAATAAGTTTACTTTTAACTTTACCTCTGGCCCGACGATGTCATAATACTTATGAATGAACTTAGCCGAACCAATAACTCTAACCGCCGAAGAACGCCAGACGTTGGACGCATGGTCCACTGGGCGGAGCTTTTCTTTTCGCCTGGTCCAACGCGCCAAGATCGTTTGCATGGCTGCCGATGGTATTCTCAGTCAAGACATTGCCAAGAAGTTGCAAGTTTCGCGGCCAACAGTTCAATTATGGCGTCAGCGGTTTTTATCTTTACGCCTGACTGGTCTCGAAAAAGATGCTCCTCGTCCAGGACGCAAACCGAGAATTCTTCAACACAAAATCGATGCTTTGGTCGCGGCCACATTACACAACAAGCCAGCAAATGCGACCCATTGGAGCACGCGGAGCATGGCCGAAGCTCAAGGACTCAGCCAGTCTGCGGTGACTCGCATTTGGCGCAAACACAACTTAAAACCACACCTTGTCGAAACATTCAAGCTCAGTCGGGACAAACAATTCAGCGAAAAACTCCACGACGTGGTCGGTCTTTATCTCAATCCACCGGACAAGGCGCTCGTGCTTTGTGTCGACGAGAAGAGTCAAATTCAAGCACTCGAACGAACTCGTCTGACAACGCCGGTACGTCCGGGAATTCCCGAACGTCAAACTCACGATTACACTCGTCACGGAACAACAACCTTATTCGCAGCTTTAAGCATGCTCGATGGCAAAGTCATTGGAGACTGCATGCCACGACATCGGCATCAGGAATTTATCCGGTTCCTGCAATTGATCAATGTCAAAACGCCGGCAGATTTGGAACTGCATCTTATTGTCGACAATTACGGGACGCACAAACATGCTCGTGTGAAGTCATGGCTGAAACGCCATCCTCGATTCCATTTGCATTTTATTCCCACATCCAGCTCATGGCTCAACATGGTCGAACGCTGGTTCCGGGAAATCACCGACAAACGCATTCGGCGCGGCTCATTCAAAAGCGTCCCGGAATTAATCGACGCGATCACAACATATCTCGAGAATCACAACCAAAATCCGCGCGTTTTTATTTGGAGCGCATCGGTTGATCGAATTTTGACAAAGATCAGCAAATGTAAAGAAGCGTTAGACTCACTACA
>DYQZ01000012.1 GCA_020719005.1 Candidatus Omnitrophus sp. | reverse complement strand
GAGCTTGTCAAGGTCTGCACCGAGAAGAATATCATTATTGTTTCAGACCTTGCGTATTCGGAAGTCTATTATGACGGTGTAAAGCCGCCGAGCATTCTCGAAGTGCCGGGGGCTAAAGAGATTTCCATTGAATTCCATTCCTTTTCAAAAACTTATTTTATGACAGGTTGGCGTCTGGGTTGGGCGTGCGGTAATGCTCAACTGGTGGCCGCACTTGCCAAGGTAAAATCAAATGTTGATTCAGGGGTGTTCAATGCCATTCAACACGCGGGGATCGCCGCGCTTCATGTGGATCCGGCAGAGATCGAGGATATGCGCGCGTGTTATCAAGAGCGGCGTGATGCACTTATTAACGGATGCCGTTCGATCGGATGGAAGATCGACGCCCCTAAAGCCGCATTTTATGTCTGGGCCAAGGTCCCTTCGAAGTTCCAGGATTCAATGTCATGTGCTAAGGCATTCCTGGACCAGGCGGATATTGTTATGACGCCTGGAGTTGGTTTTGGCAAATGTGGTGAAGGCTATGTGCGCATGGCATTGACCGTGCCTGTTGAGCGTATCCACGAGGCTGTTGGGCGTATGGGGAAGGTGCTCTCGGCATAACAGATCTTTTCTTGGAAGGGGCGTGTTGTGGCAACGGTGTATCTGGCGCTGGGTTCCAATTTAGGTGATCGCACACAATATATCCATGATGCTGTTCGTTCATTGAATGAACGCGGTGTTAGGACGATACAATTATCAACGTTGATCGAAACAGACCCTGTCGGAGGCCCGCGTCAGGGTCTTTTTATGAATGCTGTCTTACAGGGAGAAACAGCTCTCTCGCCGGAAGAACTTCTTTCGGTCTGTCTCGCCGTTGAAACAAGTCTTGGGCGTGTCCGGACCGTAAAGAACGGTCCGCGTACCATTGATGTGGATATCCTTTTATATGATGATCTGCTGATGGATACCAAAGACCTGACCATCCCTCATCCGCGCATGAAAGAACGTGACTTTGTCATGCGTCCTTTGCGTGAGTTAATACAAGGAAGCATAGTCACATGAAGATCATAAAAAGTATCAAGCTGTTAAGAAAAGAGATCGCCTCTTTGCGCAAGAAAGGGAAGACTGTCGGGTTTATTCCGACCATGGGTTATTTCCATGAAGGGCATTTGTCACTTATGCGGCAGTCTGTTAAGGAAAATGACGTAAGTGTGGTGAGCTTATTCGTGAACCCTGTCCAGTTTGGCCCTAAAGAAGACCTTTCAAGATACCCGAGGGATATGAAGAGGGATGCCTCTCTTGCTGCAGGCGCTGGCGTTGATATTTTGTTCGCACCTTCGGTCGCTGAAATGTATCCGTCAGAGCTTTTAACACATGTCCATGTGGATGCGTTGTCTGATGGGCTTTGTGGAGCTTTTCGTTCGGGGCATTTTAGCGGGGTTGTGACCGTGGTAGCCAAGCTTGTTAATATTGTTTTACCAGATGTCATGTACCTCGGACAGAAGGATGCACAGCAAGCTGTTGTCATAAAAAAGATGATCAAGGATCTTGATTTTGCACTTCGTGTGAAAGTTTGTCCCACCCTTCGTGAGCCTGACGGGCTTGCGATGAGCTCACGCAATATTTTCCTTTCTCCGACGGAGAGGAAGGAGGCAGCGGCTCTCTCCAAGTCTTTGCGTCTTGCACGTCAGAAGATCCTAAAAGGGGAGTCCGACGCCAGTAAAATAGTTTCTCAAATAAAAAAGTTGATTCTCGACGAAACGAGTGCTAGCATTCTCTATGTTGTTTGCGTGAGTGTTGCGGACCTGAAACCTGTCCGCCGGATCGAGAAAGATGTACTTCTGGCGCTTGCGGTGAAATTCCCGTCCGCAAGGCTGATAGACAATGAGATCGTCACGATAAAGAAACGATGCTGATGAAGCGTTCCAGAGCAAAACAAAAGCTTGGTATTATCGGATGCGGGGCCATTGGTTCCCGTATTGCGCTCAGTATCAAGAAAGAACTTAAAGGCGCCTTCACCGTCACTGGCCTTTACGATATCGATCAGGAACGGTCCCTTTCTTTATCGAGAAAGATCGGTTCTTTGCGTCTTGTAAAACGAACGGCGGAAGAACTCATTGCTTCTTCTGATATGGTCATCGAGTGTGTCAATACCGATGCCACCGCTGAGCTGGTCGTAAAGACACTGAAAGCGGGCAAAAACATTCTTGTCATGAGTGTGGGCAGACTGCTGGAGCAAGGCAGTCTTTTTTTATTGGCTGAAAAGAGCGAAGGGACCCTTCTTTTTCCTTCAGGTGCCATTGGAGGCTTGGATGCCATCAAAGCCGCCCGTCTCGCCGGGGTATCATCAGCCACCCTTACAACCACAAAGTCGCCCAAAGGTTTTATCGGGAATCAATACGTGATGGATCTTCCTGTTAAACTTGATAAACTTACCAGAGCGACGGTATTATTTAACGGCACCGTCTTTGATGCGGTTAAAGCATTTCCTCAAAATATCAATGTGGCTGCATCCCTAGCGCTCGCGGTCGGTGACGCGCGTAAGTTGAAAGTATGCATCATCGCGGACCCAAAGGTCAATGTGAATACGCATGAGATATGCATTAAAGGTGCGTTTGGCTCTTTGAGCGTTAAAGTTGAGAACAAAGTTTGTCCCGATAATCCGAAAACAAGTTATCTGGCTGTCTTATCAGCGATCCAAACGTTGAAGCAGTATGCTTCCAACGTGAAGATAGGAACATAATACATAATGAAAGGGGGTGACAACATGGCTAAGAAAGTTTCTAAGGTAGGTATCAAAAGAGAAAAGGGGCTTCTTTATTTCATCGATAAGGATGGAGACGTCTCTTGTGCTGTAATGGCACGTGGTGCCAAGAAGGGCGGCAAACCAAAGAAGGTCTCCAAGGTCGGTATCAAGAAGGAGGCTGGTCTGCTTTACTTCCTGGATAAGGATGGCGACATCTCTTCTGCGGCTCTCGTTAAGGGCGGTAAGAAGAAGAAGGCAGTAAAGAAGGTTGCTAAGAAGGTTGCTAAGAAGGGTAAGAAGTAAATTATCCTCTCTAGGTGATAACATTAAACCCCCGTTCTCTACCAAGAGAGCGGGGGTTTTGTGTTTGGGGGCTTTTGCAGCAAGTCCGTATCTGTGATAAGATTAATGTCTTATGCACGACAAGATCATTATTAAAAATGCCAGAGAGCATAACTTAAAGAATATCTCCCTCGAGCTGCCCCGGAACAAATTCATTGTGGTGACGGGATTGAGCGGGTCAGGCAAGTCGTCGTTGGCGTTCGACACGATCTATGCCGAGGGACAGCGCCGTTATGTCGAGAGTTTATCTGCCTATGCAAGGCAATTTCTCGATCAGATGCAAAAGCCGGATGTTGAATCTATTGAAGGTTTAAGTCCTACCATTTCGATCGAGCAAAAGACCACCAGTCGTAATCCCCGTTCCACGGTCGCCACGCAAACTGAAATATATGATTATATGCGCCTTTTATTCGCGCGCGTTGGTGTCCCGTATTATAAAGGTAAGAGGCTTGAGAAGCAGAGCGCTCAGGAAATGGTTGATCGTATTTTACGCCTTCCTGAGGGGACAAAGATCGTGCTCATGGCGCCGATGGTCTGCGGTAAGAAGGGCACTTACCCTGATATCCAGAAACAGGTCGTGAAAGCCGGTTTTGCCCGTATCCGTGTTGATGGTGTGATCTATGACGCGAATGAGAAGATAAAACTAGATCGTTACAAGGCTCATCATATTGAGATCGTTGTCGATCGTTTGTCGATCAAAGCGGATGTTAAAGCGCGGCTTACAGATTCGCTTGAGACAGCGCTTAAAGTTGGCAAAGGTGTTGTGGTCGTCGGTTTTACCGATGAACAGGATGACCTTGTTTTAAGCGAAAGTTTTGCTATTCCTGATGAGGATATCGATCTTCCTGAGCTTGAACCTCGCACGTTCTCATTTAATTCCCCTTACGGTGCGTGTCCCGGATGTAACGGTCTTGGAACAAAGATGGAGATCGATGTTGATGCCCTGGTCTCTGATCCGTCGAGGCCATGGGTCTCTGCGATCGTCCCGTGGGGAAAGGGGAAACGCAGTTTCATGATGTATTACCGTGCGGTCCTACGCGAACTTGCGGGGCTGTATCATATTGATGTGACCCTTCCTTATGCCAAGCTCCCCAAGAACTTTAAACAACGTGTTCTCTACGGCGGGGAAGATATCATTTGGGGTAAGAAGTTTGAGGGTGTTACTGGTTATCTGGAACGTCTTTTCCGCGAAACAGACAGTGACTGGCTTAAAGAGGAGATCGCGACCTTCATGTCTGAGGCGCCATGTCCCTCGTGCAATGGGGCTCGTCTTAAAAAAGAGTCCTTGATGGTCTTGGTGGCCGAGAAGAACATCAATGCGTTGACTGCGCTTTCTATCAAAGATGCCAGGGATTTCTTTTCAGATCTTGTTCTCGATGGGGATAAGAAATTGATCGCTGCTCCCGTCTTGAAAGAAATAAACCGTCGTCTTGATTTTTGTGTGGATGTCGGCCTTGATTATCTTACCCTCGACAGGCGCAGTTCCACTCTTTCCGGGGGAGAGGCCGAGCGTATCAGGCTCGCGACCCAGGTGGGCTCAGGGCTCGTAGGGGTTGTGTATGTCCTTGATGAGCCGAGCATTGGTCTTCATCAGAAAGATAACGAACGCCTTCTTTCTAGTCTGCGTGCTTTACGGGATCTTGGGAATACTCTTATCGTCGTCGAGCATGATGAAGACACCATGCGCAGTTCTGACTGGATCGTTGATCTGGGGCCGGGGGCAGGTAGATACGGCGGAGAGGTTCTTTATGCAGGGCCTTTTAAGGGGATCCTGCAGGCACCGGAGTCACTTACAGGTAAATATTTACGTGGAGATATTAAAATATCTATTCCGCTGGTCCGTCGTGATACAAAAAAATGCAAAGCCATTACGATACGCGGGGCGAAGGAGCATAATCTTAAAGATATAGATGTGCGTATCCCGCTCGGTGCATTCGTATGCGTGACCGGTGTATCGGGTTCAGGAAAGTCAACGTTGGTCGAGAATGTCCTTCATAAAGCATTAGCCAAGAAGTTTTACGGGGCGCGCGAAAAGCCGGGTCTTCATCAAAAGATCGAAGGAATGGAAAATGTTGATAAGGTGATCGTGGTCGATCAGTCGCCTATCGGAAGAACGCCAAGGTCGAATCCGGCTACCTATACCGGCGTGTTTGCTGATATCCGTTCATTGTTCGCCCAACTTCCTGAAGCTAAGTTGCATGGTTATGATCCGGGCAGATTCAGTTTCAATGTCAAAGGCGGGCGCTGTGAGGCGTGCCAGGGTGATGGTATCAAGGAGATCGAGATGCACTTCCTTGCGGATGTGCATGTTGAGTGTGAGGTTTGTCACGGCAAACGGTTCAATGAACAAACACTTCAGGTTGAATATAAGGGCAAGAATATCAGTCAGGTCCTTGATAGTTCGATAGCCGACGCGATGGAGCTTTTTGAGAATATCCCAAGAGTTCATCGGGTGCTCTCGACCATCAATGATGTCGGCCTTGGATATATCAAGCTTGGCCAATCCGCCACAACACTATCCGGCGGTGAGGCCCAGCGCGTCAAGCTTGCGACCGAATTATGCAAGCCTGCAACAGGAAAGACATTCTATATTTTAGACGAACCAACGACAGGTCTTCATTTTGCGGATGTCGAGAAACTTTTGGCAGTGCTGCAACGTCTGGTCGACCGGGGGAATACGGTCCTTGTCATTGAACACAATCTGGAAATGATCAAATGCGCGGATCATATCATTGATCTTGGTCCTGACGGCGGTGAAAGAGGAGGGCAGTTGGTGTTCGCCGGGACTCCCGAGGAAATAGCAACGTCTAAAACATCGTATACGGCACAATATTTGAAACCATTCTTGATGAAAAAATGACCGCATGTTTTTTTCTTCTTTTCCCCGTATCTTCCATTTTTTCTGATAAAATACTTACCTAATGAAATCAATATCTTTTAAGACCTCTCTTTTATGCCTGTCCATTTTCTTTACATTGGGCGCGCCGGTATGGGCTGCGTCCAATGAGAAAGAATTGATCGTTGTGGCACAGCGTGCCTTTGAAGACGGTTTTTATGACGTTTCTTTGAGGTATGTGGCACAGGTCCTGCAGGAATTCCCCAAGACCGATAAGTATGTTGATGTCCGTCTTATCGAGGGTCAGTGTTATTTTTTCAAGAAACAATATCTGAAAGCATTCAATGTCTTCAAGGAATTAGCGGGACAGGACAGTTATAAGGATGCCAGTCTTTTTTGGCTGGGGGAGTCTTATCTAAAGTCAGGGGACTATGAACAGGCCCGTGCGCAGTATCAGAAGGTGATCGATCTTTTCCCAGGGTCGCTTTATACGCCGCAGGCTTATTATTCCATGGCGTGGACGTATTTTGAAAAGGGTGATTATCTTTCTGCCAAGAAATTCTTTCAGGTCCTTGTTGAGAAATTCCCGTCTAACAATCTTGCGGAAGATTCAGCTTTCAAGCTCGGTGAGTGTGAATATAACGCGGGTCAGTATGAAGGCGCTGTGTTTAATTTTAATGCTTATCTTCAGGCATATCCCACCTCAACGCGGCAGTATGAAGCCACGTTCAATATCGCCGAGGCATATTATTATCTTGAGCAATATGATCAAGCCGGTGTTTTTTATGCCAAAGCCAAAGCATTGACCAGAGACGCCAAGAACACGTTAGCGTCTGTGATTGGTCAGGCGTGGAGCACGTTAAAAACAGGAAAGTATGATGCATCGCTGAAACTTTTTGATGAGGCGGGCGCTTATGCGAAGACCTCTGGCTTACCGGAAGAAGATGTGATCATTGGTAAGGCCAGTCTTTTCACGACGCAGGAGAAATACCAGGATGCTTTGCTCAGTTATTCTGACCTGATCAGTCGTTTCCCGGGTAGCCCCAGGGTCGTTGAGAGCTATGCGGGGCGAGCGAATACATATTATTTATTGAATGATCATGCGAATGCCATCAAAGATTATATGAAGATCATCGACAACTATGATAAGGACCCGTTATTTGAAAAGATCGTTGAGAAGGCCAGGTTCGGCCTTGCGTGGACATATTTGAAATCAGGACAGCTCGATAAGTCGATCGAGAATTTTAGAGGTGTTTTAGATAAGACGGAAAGCAAGGTGGTCAAGGTGAGCGCATTGACCCAGATCGGCGACGCTTATCAGGAGGACGGCCGGATGGAAGAGGCGATCGCAACATACGATAAAGTGCTTCAGGAAATGCCGGACACGGCTTATTCTGATTATGTACAATACCGTCTTGGCGTGGCACTGTTGAAAGTTGACAAAACAGATGCGGCCTTGATGGCATTCTCCAGTCTTAAGAAAAATTATCCTAAGAGTAAATACATCCCCGAATCCGCATACTACTTGGGTGTCGCCTATTTTAAGAAAAGAGACTGGGGCGGCGTTGTTGATATCATAGAAGTTTTTCTTAAGGATAATACCGCAAGAAGCGACTTTTCCGGCGAGGCTAAATATATATTGGGCCTTTCATATTTCAATCTAAAGAAATTTCCCGAGGCCTTGGCTGTTTTTGGGGATATCCTTAAAAGTTATCCGGCGCGGGAAGATCTTGTTAGAACATCCCGGGTCGGCATTGCCAAGACACAATATGAGACCGGTAATGTGAAAGAGGCACTTGCGCAGTTCAAGGAGATCGTGTTCTCATATCCTAAGACAGATGCTGAGGAAGAGTCTTTATTATGGATGGGACAGCATTATATGGCGCAGGAACTTTTTGAACAGGCCCGTGCGCAGTATGAGCAGGTCCTCATTGATCTTCCCCAAAGTGACCGACGCAGTCTGGCTCATTTTGAACTTGCTCGTGCCTACCATGCCCAGGGGAAGTTTGACAAGGCGCTGGAGCATTACCGTCAGGTTGATATCAAACTTACGCCTGATCTCTACGCCAAAGCGCGTTTGACGATCGCGGATATTTTTTCAAGGGAGCTTGATCCTGAAAAGGCGGTTGAAACGTATAAAAGCATCATTGTGACAAGCCCTGAGTTCAAACGCGATGCCTGGATAAAGATCGCACAGTTATACCGTCGCAGTAAAGCCTATGAGCAGGAGCGCTCGGCGTATGAAGAGGCTCTGCAGGCGGAAAAAGGTTCTTCTGACTTCACCAATGCCCAGATCCAGTTCCAGATAGCAGATGCTTGTGAAATGAGCAATCAGATCGATAAGGCCATCGAGGCTTATTTTAAAGTGCCGTATCTTTATGACAAAGAAAAGCCGCTTGTGATCAAAGCTTATTTGCGTATCGCCAAATTGTATGAGAACAAAGAAGAGTGGGACAAGGCACTTACCGCATATCAAAAGATCGTTGAGATGAAAGTGGACGAGTCCAAGTTTGCCGACGAGAGAGTGGCCGCCATAAGCACTGAGCGCCGGCAACAGCAATAAACTCTATAATGAGAGATGTCCTGATGAACCCAGCGACCCATATTACCCCGTGGCAATTATTCCTTTTGGGAGGCCCAATGATGTGGCCGATCCTTCTGTGTTCCATTCTTGCACTGGCGATCACGATCGAGAAATTCTTTTATTACGCGTCTATCAATGGGGACATGTCTTTGCTTAAAGAGCGCATTTTTGATGCGGTCAAAAAGAATGATATCAAAAGCGCGGTCGTGTTGTGTGAGAAGGAAGGCTCTCCGGTGGCCAATGTGCTCAAGGCCGGTTTGCTTAAGTTCGGCGGATCTAAGGACGAGATCACCCGGGCTATGGAAGATGCCAGTCAGTTTGAAATGCCTTTCCTGGAAAAAAGATTAGCTGTTCTTTCTGCCGTTGGTAATGTGGCGCCCATGTTGGGGCTTCTTGGGACGGTGCTGGGAATGTGCATTGCTTTTCATACGATCCAGGTGCGTGCGATCGCGATGAACCCTGTGACACCGGGAGATATCGCCGGAGGCATGTGGCAGGCGCTTATTACGACGGTCGCCGGACTTATGGTCATGATCCCGAGTGCCACAGCCTATCATTATTTTGTCAGCAGTGCTAATAAGTATGCGCTTCAGATGGAGAAAGTAGCGACGGATCTTGCGGATCTTATTGCGTCTTTTTCGACGACGCCGCATCATGAAAGAGATTGAGCTGTGAATTTTCGCCAAGGATTAAAAGCAAAGCCTGTATTTAAGATCATTCTTTTGCCGTGGATCAATGTTATTTTTTTGCTCTTTATTTTCTTTATGTTAACGTCCGGGCTGACACAGCCATCGGCGATCAGTGTTAAATTGCCCAAGGCCCTCACCAGTGATATTGGTAATAATGAAGATCTAACGATCCTGGTGACAAGCGAGAACATGATCTATTTGAATGACAAAGTAACGACGCTGGAGGAGTTAAGAGGTCTGATGGGCCGCGTTGGCAGTAAAGAGCGCCCGGTGTTGATCAAGGCCGACCGCCGCGCATCACTCGGACGTATTGCGGATATTTTAGACCTCGGACGGAGCCTGGGAATTGAACACATTAATGTGGCCACAGAACAGCAATGATCTTCTACGGGAGAAATGGTTCATCCGGGCGCTTATCCTGGCCGCGGTGTTCCATCTCCTGGTGTTCTTTGTTTTTGTTCTTACGTTACCTTCGTCGCCGAAAAGCGGCAGCCTTGGATTTACGTTCTGGGGAGGGATACTGCGTAAGGTGGATGTTCAGCCCAGGGAGCGTTCTTCATCGGCGATAGAATTAAAAAGGGTCTTTTCCATGCCGCAGATGAAAGAGGATCAGCATCGCGCGTGGTCGCTGGCAGTCGCGAATGAAAAACCTTTATCTGTTGAGACGCGTTCGCCGGATATAATGATCCCTTCTAAATTCATTGGCACGCGGATGGTCATAGCGCAAACGGAAGAAAGAAGTTCTCAGCAAAAAGAAACTGAGGATATGCCGGCTAACGTGCATATCCCGCTCAGGTTGCCCTGGTAATGATCACGCTCGACGTTGTGACAGCAATTTCTAGTATGTTGTTGTTGAGCCTTACTGCCGTATTTGCGGCGTGGCTTTACGAACAGCGTCGTGTTAGAAAAAGCGGTCGGGATGCAAGAAGCTCGGCGTATCTTGAACAGTGCCCTTATTGCGGGCAAGTGTTCATGGATTATCAAGAACGCATTATTGTGGAATGTCCGACGTGCGGAAGTTATATTGAAGAACAAAAAGGAGATGTTTGATATGAAGATAAAAAATAATGAACGCGGTATGATCCTGGTGATCGCAACGGTTTTTGTCATGATCGTTTCCATTTTGGTCGTGGGGTTCATGAGCCGTAACACATCTCAGACATTGGCTACAACAGACCAGATCAAGCGCATCCAGGCGGAGGCCGTGCTTGAGGGGGCCATGTGGCGGGCTCAGAGTGCGTATGAAAGCGGAACTGTTCCGGGTGGTTATGACGAGACGATCTATGGCGTGACGTATCATGTTAGTTTTACCAGCGGTGCAGCGGCAAGCGGGCCTTCTGACACGATGCCGTTCAGTGCTAAAGTTACTTATTGACCCAAAGAAATCCTCAAAAGCGTTTGACAATGACGCAGTATGAATGTCTAATGATTTTATTAGATATATAACGAGGTTCTTAAAGTATGTCCAATAACAAAAAGTTAGGTATTTGTTGGGGGGACGACGGGATCAGTCTTATTGAAGTTAATAAAGACTCTCCTGGATCTTCCGTTCAGATCCCTTTTAGTGCCGTTGGCCCTGATTTTGTTGCTAGCAGTCAGGATCTGACCGGCGGCTTGGCATTGCTTGATACGTTGCAAAAGACCATCCGCAATCAGAATTTTTCCACGAGTGAAGTTTATCTTTCCCTGCCGTCGCGTGAAGTTATTGTTCGTTGGCTTGTCATCCCTTTCATGAAATCGACGGATATCCAGGGCGTGGTTTCTTTTGAGGCCAGGAAATATATTCCGTTCCCCCTCGAAGAACTTGTTTATACCTATTATCCTTCGCCCTTCACCAAAGACGGCCTGAAGCAGATCGGTGTTCTGCTTATCGCTATCCGTAAGACGGCGTTTGACTACTATATTAATTTATTGACGCAGGCGGGGCTGAATGTTGTTTATAGCGAACCCTCCTCGATGAGTCTTGTTCGGTCGCTTGTGTTGCGTAAGACGATCGATATCACTCAAACCGTTGCGATCGTAAATATCGTCAATGATTACGGCGAGCTCATCATCACATCGAACGGATTTGTAAAGTTCATCCGTGACTTTAAGATCACGCTGCCCGCACAAATAGACAGCCCCGAAGCCAGGGAAGCGGTGCAGACCAAGCTTTTTAGTGAGCTTAGATTATCCTTGGATTTCTTTTCCCGTCAGCATATGGATGCCGAGGTCTCAAAAGTGATCGCGTTCGCAGATGTGCTGACACCTGCCGTCTGTGCGGCGGTGAGCGACGACTTGGGGATCCCTGTTCAACATGTGACCCCTTTGCAGATCCTCCCAGGCATTGACCTGGGCGTTGATCTGGTGAATGCTTTTGGTACGGCGCTCTCAGGAAGTGTTACGAATGTCATTGATTTCAATCTTTGTGTGGGAGAGGGCGGGAACAAACAAGAGTCTGCGAAGAAAGAAAAACAACGCCAGAAGACCCCGCCGGTCATCATCCCTGTTATCGCGGGGGCTGTCTGTGCGGCTGTGGTGTTCTTTTCATGGGCAGGGCTGGAATTGACCTTAAAACAAAAGCAGGATGCTGTCCAAGTCCTTTCCGAGCGCCTCGGTGTTTTTACCGATATGCCTTTAAGTGAGATAGAAGCGAAGAAAGCCGAAGAAGCCAAGAAAAAAAGCGCACTTAGTTCCTTGCCGTTGCACAGTGATCTTGTTCCACTTTTGATCAGGCTCATTGATCTTATGCCGCCGGGGGTCTGGTTTGAATCCATGAAGGTCTCTTTTAATGAACAGGCTTCAGGGAAACAGGGGCGGGTATCATCTGATGACAGTGGGAAGAAGCAGCGCGTGGATTATTATCCGCTTGAGAAGACGCGAAGGGTCCAAATATCGGGTTATGCGTATTTGAATGATACGAATGTCGAATTCAGGAAGATCAATGATTTTCTGGTCGTCCTCAGAGATGACGAGGCGTTTTCCGCAGGGTTCAAGGCGATCAAGTTAGTGGGGTTGCAGGCCGAAAAGAAACAGAATCAGCAGGTCACGTCATTTACACTGGAGTGTGAATAATATGGATTTCTTTAATACAAAAGAAATAAAATTCAACACATTTTCTTCCCAGACGCCGAAGAAAACCAATAAGCCCGACGCGTTGCAAGAATTGTTATTTTTGCTCCAGGAAAAGAAGGAGCTGGCTATAACCGCTGTGATCGTGATCGGTTCAGTGTTGTTCTTGTTTTCATTCATGGGGGATAAGAACGGGATGATCAGCGAGCTTGATCAGAAGATCGCGGACTATTCTTCAAAAGAGGATCCTTTAAAAGAATATAAAAAGACTCAAGAAGAAAACAAGGAGTTTCTCACTGCCGCGCCGTTATCCTTATCGGAAGGAAGTTTTATTAATGAGATCGCCTCTATGGCCAGTAAACGCAATATCAAGATCCTTTCCTATGTGCCAGTAAGCCCGACCGTTGCTGGTTTTTATCAAAAGATCAATGTGAATATGAACTGTGCCGCGGATAGTTTTCAGGATGCTATGTTGTTCTTAAAAGATGTGGAGAGTTCTCCTTTTTCGATCAGGATCGACGCGTGGAGTGCCGGTGTTGATCCTCGGGCACAGATCGACGCTGGGAACAAGGCGTCGGAAGCTATCTCAATGCAAATAACATTCTCATCCATTCACTTGAATGAAAAAGATGCTAAAAAAGACAAAAACAAATAATAGTTTTCTCGTGCCGCTGGTGTTGGGCGTGATCTTCGCCGTTGCAATGCCGTCGAGCACGTCTACGGCTTTTGCGGCAACCTCTGTGATGGACGGGCTTGATCAAAAGATCCGCGCGCTGATCAGTCCTTTTCTCTCAAAACTGCCGCCGCCTCCAGTTGAGATAAAAGAAGTGGCGCCCGAAGAGGTTTTGATAGAAGAAGTGGTCCCTCTTCCTAAGAAGGTCGAGCCACCGCCTCCTCCACCTAAACCGCCGTTGCCTGAGCTTATTTTATCGGGAACTATCTTGAGTAAGGATAATCCACGTGCTATTGTAAATGGGAAAGTTCTCGCTATAGGGGATACCATCGAAGGCGTCAAGATCATGGGTGTCATGCGGGGAGAGATCGATGCTTTTTTTGAAGGCGAGCATTTCTTGATCAGGCTTAATACGGATTCTCTTAAGAAAAAGAAATAACTTCTTTAATCCAGGAAGACGATGGTTATGGTAAAAAAGATCCTGTCATTATTTTTATTGTTGTTCGTAGCCGCTTTTTTTATTTCTCCGGCAATGGCTGAAACGACCAACCCATTTATTCTTCCAAAATATTCAAAGAAAGTGTCGCTGGATTTCAAAGACGCGGACCTTAAGGATGTCTTGAAAGCTTTTGCCACACAGATCAATTCAAACTTTATTGTAACGTCCGATGTTGTTAGTAAGCCCATCACCGTATTTCTTGATGAAGTCCCGGTCGAAAGCGCTTTTGACATGCTTCTTTCGGCGAATAACCTGACCTATGATTATAGCGATGCTGATAATATTTTTGTGATCAAAAAGAACACGAAGGTCCTCGACCCTGTGATCACCAAGATCTTTCAGTTAAGGTATGCGTCAGTATCATCCGCAAAGATCAATTCAACACTGTCTGGCGCGGCTCCCGCTGGCGGTGCGGCTGCAGGCGGCGGTGCGGCTGCAGGTGGCGCTACTGAGGCATCTACAGGGATCTCTGAAACGATCAAATCCGTCATTTCCAAGGACGGTAAGATGGCTGAGGATGGACGGACCAACAGTTTGATCATTACGGACCTGCAAAGCAATTTTGACAGCATTGAAAAAACCATTGCCCGTCTCGATGTGCCTGTATGCCAGGTGCAGATCGAGGTGGAAATGCTGGATGTATCGAAGAATTCTGTTGAAGCTCTTGGTTCTAAGTTGTCTCAAGCTGGGGCGCTTGCGAGTATAGATGACGGGAGAACGCATAGAACGGAATTGCCCTGGTTCAACTACACAACAGGAAATCTGAATCTCAGTGCAACTGCATTTTCGCTGGAGTTCTTGAAAACACAGACCGACACAAAGAGTTTGGCGCGCCCAAAGATTCTGACGCTGGATAATGAAACGGCCGAGATCATGATCTCAACGAATGAAGCCATTGGCGTCACAGCGAGCACTGATACCTCGACCGCAGGCGGGGAAACGACATACACAGCAGAACGTACAGAAACGGGCGTGTTCCTGAAAGTAACACCTCAAGTAAATCCTTTGACCGGAGAAATAACACTTGCTGTTTATCCGCGCGTCATTGAGGCGCGTGATGGGACGACCTTTTCCACCAAATCAGGGAATATTGCCTTCAAAGATCCTGAAGAAAGAGGAACAAAATCGATCCTTAAAGTTAAGAGCGGCGATACTGTTCTTCTGGGAGGATTGTTGCGCACAGAGGGAAGGGTTGTTTTGACCAAAGCCCCTTTCTTGGGGGATATACCGCTTTTAGGCGCATTGTTCCGTCATAAAGAAACAAACGGTAAAGAACGCGAACTTATCATTTTCCTGACGCCCAAGATACAGGGGGCTGTTGGTTCGGGAGAAAATAACAATGCTAATTCATTTGACATGAATTCCCGTGAGCGTTCTTCGGTGAGTCCTGAGGTCAATAAGGAAATGGATCGTTTGGGATATTAACCCGAGCAGATAAAAACTTTATGGCAAGACTACGACTCGGCGAGATTTTGATCAAGCAGGGGCTCATCACAGAAGCCCAACTGCAGGAAGCTGTTGACGCTCAGAAGATCGACAAGACCCATATCGGCGAGATCCTGCTTAAGAAAGGCATGATCAAGGAAGATGATCTGGCGACAGCGCTTGGAACTCAGCTTCTTATCCCGTATGCCTCAAAAGCCTCAGGGCTTCTCGTTCCTCAAAAAGATCAGGGGCTTGAGAAGATCATTCCGTATGAATTCGCAAAAGAATATCAGGTCCTTCCGTTAAGCCGGAATATGAATTCGCTGACCTGTGCCATCTTTAATCCTTTTGATCTGATCACGATCGATAATATCAAGAGGATGACGGGGTGCGAGATCAACTTTGTGATCGCGACCAAGTCGGATATTTTGCACGCGACCCAGGATTTCTATATGCAGGGCGAGAGTGGAAGCGCAACCCTTTGGGATGAGGCTCTTGAAAAATCAAAGACAGGCGCTGTTGGGAAGAAATCGAGTTCTTTTGAAGAAAAAGTTGAGAATGAGCTCAGCTTAGATAAGTTGATCGCGAAGGCGGAAGAAGCACCGGTCATCAAGCTGGTGGACTTGATCATCCGTCAGGCGATCGACGAGCGCGCGAGTGATATCCATATCGAACCATTCCAGGATAAACTCGAGGTCCGCTACCGCATCGACGGGGAACTCTATAAGATCCCGCCGCCCGCTAAACATTTGCATCTTCCGATCGTCTCGCGCATCAAGATTATTTCAAAGATGGATATCGCAGAAAAGCGCCTTCCTCAGGACGGGCGCATTACGTGTAAACTTGAAGAACGCACTGTTGACCTTCGTGTTTCGACACTGCCGACCGTGTGGGGCGAGAAAGTGGTCATGCGTATCCTTGACCAGGCCGCGGTCAATCTTGATCTGGCTTTGCTTGGGTTTGATAACAAGCAGTTACAGCTTATCCGTAAAGCTCTTAAATCCCCCTACGGCTTGTTCTTTGTCACTGGACCGACGGGAAGCGGTAAATCAACGACGCTATATTCCTGTTTGAGTGAGGTCATGGACCCGAGCAAGAATATCCTCACCGCCGAGGACCCTGTGGAGTTCCGTATTGAGGGGATCAACCAGGTGCATGTCAGGCCTGATATTGGTTTCACTTTTGCCGAGGCCTTGCGTTCATTTTTGCGTCAGGACCCTGATATCATCATGGTCGGTGAAGTCCGAGACCTTGAAACAGCGCAGATCTGTATTCGCGCGGCGCTGACAGGTCACTTTGTTCTTTCCACGTTGCATACGAACGATGCACCGTCTGCCATCACTCGTTTGATGGACATTGGTGTGCCGAACTATCTTTTGACACCATCCTTGATCATGATCGTTGCTCAGCGCTTGGGTCGTAAATTATGCCCGCATTGCAAGGAAGCATATGAGCCGAAGCTCGAGGAGCTCGGGGATATTAAATTGAATACGGATCTTATTTACCGCGCCAAAGGCTGTGATGAATGTTCTCATACAGGTTATAAAGGCCGTATGGTCATTGCAGAGGTTCTTCCTGTTGATGATGAGATCAGGCGACTCCTTACCAAGGACGGCGGTTATACTGATATCAGGGACGCCGCGCGCAAGGCAGGCATGATGACCCTCTTTGAATCGGGGATCAAGAAAGTAGAAGAAGGCATCACAAGCCTTGAAGAAGTTTATGGTGTTACCGCAGGATAAAAAGAGGCAGGCTACATGAAGTTTTTTGTTAGTGCCAAAGATAAACAGGGGATATCTCAGACCAAGGTCATTGAGACCGCAACGCTCAATGATGCGGTGGCGCTCGCCCAGACCCAGGGGCTTTATGTGATGAACATTCATCCGCTTGAGGAGAAAGCTGAACGCGTAGCAACACAAGGGCCTGATCGCGTGTTCTCTCATAATTCTGTTTCCCTGCAGGATATCATGTCTTTCGCCCGTCAGCTTGCGACCATGTTAAGCGCGGGTGTTCCTTTATTGCGCAGTTTGAACGTTATTTCCTCTCAGGTTGAAAGCCGCTCGCTTTCCAGGATCCTTTCAGAGGTGTGTGTGGACGTCGAAGGGGGTATCCCTTTCAGCAAGGCTCTCTCAAAACACCCAAAACATTTTGATCAGTTCTGGGTGAGCTTGGTTGAGATCGGGGAAGCCTCGGGTACCATGCCGCAAGTTTTGCTCAAGCTGACAAGCTATATGGAAGAAGCCGCCAAGTTCCGCGGACAGATCATCGGTTCTTTGGTGTATCCCGCGATCCTTTTTGTGATCTCCATGGGCGCAGTTCTTTTCTTCGCTTTGTTCGTCGGGCCAACCTTTGAACGCATTTTCAAGGAAATGGGCACTGATCTCCCGGGCTTTACGATCGTGATGCTGGCGCTTTTCAAGTTCATCAAAGATTATTTCTTTTTCATTATCCTTGCCATGGTGGCGTTGTTCTTTGTGATCAAATCTTATATTCAAACGCCCTTTGGTCGCAGGCAGTCGGAGGCTCTTGCCTTTGGTTTCCCTGTTTTCGGGCCCCTCATCAAGCTTATTGTTATCGAGAAATTCACTTCCCAGATGGCCTTATTGATCGACAGCGGCGTTCCCATTATTTATGCATTGGAGATCTCTGAGAGGCTGGTCGATAACACGATCTGTGCTGAGGTCATTGTGAATGTGCGTGAAGCGGTCAAGGAAGGAAAACTCCTGGCTGACCCGATGGAGCGTAGCGGTTTTTTCCCCCCGATGGCCGTTCAGATGGTGAGGGTAGGCGAGGAGACCGGTGAACTTGGAAAAATGATGAACCATGTGGCTGTGTATTACAAACAAAGCATTGAAGAGTTCATGAAGCGTTTTGCCACCATGGTTGAGCCCTTCATGCTTGTTTTCATGGGCGGCATTATCGGCGCGATCGTCATCGCCATGTTCATGCCTATGTTCAATCTATCAGGTTAAAAATATTATCCTGTTCCTTTGACATCCAGGTCTTGTTGTGGCATACTTGAAGTGGAGAATGTAGAAGCTAACAGTGCTGGGATAAACATACTTTTTCATTATTCTTTTGTTCATACCCCATTTACCCGCACTAAAGGCTATAATATACAAGACAGCGCAAGGATGATCATTCGAGCACATTCCTTGAGGTTGTCGTAAAAATGTTATTTTTTATAAACAATAGGGAGACAGTTATGAAGAACAAAAAAGGTTTTACGCTTATCGAAATTATCATTGTTATCATCATCATCGGTGTATTAGCGGCGTTGGCACTTCCCAAGCTTACCAAGAAGGTCAGTGAATCAAAGTCAGCACAGATCCTTACAACTATTGGGGCATACGCAAGAGCTTTGGATGGTTGTTATCAGTTAGCGCAAGCTGCAGCTGACTGCCAAGATTATGGGGCTGCAGGAATTGGAATAGCAGATCCGAATGCCGGTGCGTTTTCATATACCGCCCCTTCCGCTTTCCCTGGGGGCCGCGTTCTTGTTGGTACTTGTGCTGCGGTGGCTGGTGGTTGTGCTGCGGCAAGTACAATAACTGCTGCGGTCGTATGCGCTGTTGGAGATGGGTGTACTATTAATTCAGCTAATAGCTGGGGCAAGACCGGTGACTTCTTAAACTTAAAATTAAGATAATTCTTAATTAATTTTGCACATGACGTTTATAAAATCCCTTGGTTTGGCCTGAATGGGTCCAGGCCAAGGGATTTTTCATCGAGTAAAGAAAGGCATTATGAAAATAGACAAAGCCTTCACCTTAGTTGAGATCATGGTCGTTATTGTGATCATTGGTATACTGGCAGGCGTGTCTCTTCCCAGGATCTTTCGTGCGAATGAGCCGGCTCATGCAGGTGATGCGGTGCAGACGTTGGGGCTTCTTCATAGCGCTCAAATGACCTATTGTCTGGATCATGACTGCACAAGTGCGGCTAATCTTTATCCAACAGTGTGCACTGCCCTTGAGATCACGGCAGCTCCTAACACCAGTAAATTCGGCGTTGTGACTTGTGAGGCTGACGGAGATATTTTGGTTACGCGCGCGGGGGATCTTTATACGATCAAGGTGGATAAAGACGGAAAATTCTCTTGTGATGTGTCAACATCAGATGCATGTAAGAATATTGCGAAAGTAATACCTCAATAAGAAAAGAAAGTTGCCTATGAAAAAAGCATTCACGTTGGTCGAGCTTTTGATCGTGATCGTGGTCATTGGCATCATGGCAGGTTTCGGGGCTGCCAATTTCTCAAAATCTCTTGGCAAGGCCAAGGCAAGGGATGCGATCAACAACCTCTCGATCATCCACGCTGCGAATATGATGTATAAAGCGCGCAATGGTGTTAATTGCACGGACACAGCCGCACCCCATACAAATGAGTGTTCAGATATTCCTGCGATCAACAGCATGAATGGCGCCAATTCGCTGAACATCATTGCGGGAACTCTTAAGTATGCGTGTAGTGGAACAACGTGTACTGCCTGCACTGTGACCGCGTGTACAACAACGGGGACTGATTTTAAGGTGACGGTTAATTTGGATGGTGCGATCGTTCAGGGGGCTGTGGCGCCCGCTGTTAATAATCCGGTATGTACAGGGACCAATTGCCCATGATAAACAAAATTCAAGTTAAGGCGTTTTCGATGGTTGAAGTTGTGGTGGCTGCGGTGGTTCTTGCAACAACGATCGCGGTCGTGTTCGGGACCATCATGGCATCGCGTAAACCCATGGTGCAGGCAGACAAGAATGTGCGTGCGTCTATCTTTGCCAAAAAAGTCATGGCTCACTTGCGCGGGCAGGTGGATGCGAATACCTGGGATGCCGCCGGGTCTGAACTAAATCCCGATGGGGCGTGGCATGCGTCTTTAAATGAGGACGGGTTTCAGGCAAACTATAAGGTCATCACTGATCCCTCCGGGACCCGTAAAGTGGAAATAAAGATCAATTGGTGATCAAAGGGGCGTGTATGCGGTTGTTATACCGTCGGGCAATGACATTGACAGAGCTTTTGATCGCGGTCATCATGGCCGTGCTCATGATGCTCGGCATTGCCGCGGCTGATTTTGCCATGCGCCGCATGGACCGCAGTGTGTCAGGAGATGCCCAGCTTTATATGCGCACGCTTGCCATGGCTGAGGAGATCCGTCAGTCAGCCCGTTTGGCGACGGGGGATATAGGAGATCATGGTATTGTTATTACGCCGGACACCATGTGTTTCAGGATCGACCGGAGGTCTCCCAGCACTTCAGATAAGTATTCGGATGACACATGGCGTTGTTACACCAAGATAGCTACCAATATGTATACGTGTGATCAGACGTCGGCTGATCCTGATGTGGCGATCGCGCCGGTTGCCTGTGCGGCTACTGACCGCTGGGTGGGGTCGGTCGTGAGTGATGTTTATACGTGCGGGGCCGCGACAGCGGATGTTCATGGGAACGCTCCTTGTTATCTGCCGCTTCTTCTTGAAGACAATGGTCAATACTTTTTCGAATTTCAGATCGTTTCGCGGATAACTCCGTCAGCGGGGGCTTCTTTGGTTACTGCGGGGAACGAATTCAGCAATAAGGACGCCACTAACCCTCAGGTTGTTATTTCTTTTCGTGTCTCGCCCGAAAGCCACAGTTTTTAGTATGCGCCGTTTCTTTGAGCCTACCCTTGTTTTAGGACAGGAACATATTTCCATCCAGGATGAAGAAGAATTCCATCATCTGGTGCATGTGCTTAGGCTTAAGCCGCATGATACCTTTGAGCTCGGTAATGGTCAGGGGCTTGTTGCTAAGATAGAAGTCCTGGGCATATCCAGCCATAGCCTCGAGGGAAAGGTTATTTCTTCCGTCAGTTTTCCTTTGCCAGGACGGAAAGTGATCCTTGCTTGTGCCATTCCTAAGAAAGCAAAATTTGAGACGATCATCGAGAAAGCCACGGAGCTCGGGATCGACGAGATCATCCCTCTTGTCACACAAAGGACCGAGGCCGCAGGTAAGCCCGCTGAATGGGAAAAGAAGAACGAGCGTTTTATAAAGACAGCTATTGAGGCCATGAAACAATGCCGCAGGCCGTGGCTTCCGGTTATCAAGCCAATGATGCGTTTTGAGAGAGCGCTCGAGACCCTTGGGTCAATACCAGAGGCGTCCATGTTCATCCCGTGGCTGGAAGGCGAACGTAAGCCTTTATTGGAGGCGCTTAAGACGGCGAGTGCTAAGAATACAGTTTTCTTTATCGGGCCTGAGGGCGATTTCACACCTGATGAGGTAAAGCTTGCCAAAACCAAAGGCGCCTTGCCCGTATCTTTGGGTGAGAATGTCCTTAAAGTCGATACTGCCGCATTCTACGTAACAATTCTTGCCAGATCTATTGACACCCACACATGAGTGTGGTATCTTGGTTCATGGGGATCAAGAGCATCGGGTGAAAGTCGAGTTTTGAACATCAGCACATCTTGAAGTTTAGCTTTTGACATCATAGAACTCGTCTTGTATAATGACGCTTCCCCCCTAAGATAAAAATATTATTAATCAGGGAGGTTTGTATTATGAGTGATCCAAAAAAGCAGGGAACAATGGCAACAGCCGCAGAGACAGAGAACCGCAGGAAAGCGTTGGATCTGGCGCTCACCACCATCGAGAAGCAGTTCGGCAAGGGCTCGATCATGAAGCTGGACGGGAATGTGCGCGCGGATGTTGATTCTATTCCGACGGGATCGTTGTCGCTGGATATTGCACTCGGCGTGGGCGGTATCCCGCGCGGGCGTGTGATCGAGATCTTCGGGCCTGAATCGTCGGGTAAGACGACGTTGACCTTAAGTATCATTAATCAGATCCAGAAAAAAGGCGGGACCGCGGCATTCATTGATGCGGAACATGCTTTTGATGCGTCCTATGCGGCGAAGATCGGTGTGAAGCTTGAAGACCTTCTGGTCTCCCAGCCTGATACCGGTGAGCAGGCTCTTGAGATCGCAGAGACATTGGTGCGCTCGAATGCGGTGGATCTGGTCGTAGTGGACTCAGTCGCGGCATTGACCCCTAAGGCTGAGATCGAGGGTGAGATGGGCGATAGCCATATGGGCTTGCACGCGCGACTTATGTCGCAGGCATTGCGTAAATTAACGGCTGTCACAAGCAAGTCTAATACATGTCTTATCTTTATTAACCAGATCCGCATGAAGATCGGCGTGATGTTTGGTAATCCTGAAACAACGACGGGCGGTAATGCGCTTAAGTTCTATTCATCGGTGCGTATTGACTTGCGCCGTATCGAAACCTTGAAGAAAGGCGACGAGGCTGTCGGCAACCGTGTGCGTGCGAAGATCGTTAAGAACAAGGTGGCGGCGCCGTTCAAAGAGGCTGAATTCGAGATTCATTTTAACGAAGGCATTTCATATACAACAGATCTCATGGATCAGGCGATCAAGCTGGATATCATTGAGAAGTCAGGCTCATGGCTTTCGTTCGAGGGAGAAAAGCTTGGACAGGGCCGTGACAATGTGAAAAAGTTCCTGGATGAAACGCCTAAGATCGCGCAGAAGATCGAAAAACTGGTCCTCGATAAGATCAAGGGCAAGCCCGCTGTTGCCAAGCATGAAGGCAAGGCAGATAAAAAGGCGGAATAAGCCTTTTATGGATGCAGATATGTTGAAAAAGGCGAAGGGATACGCCCTTCGCCTTTTCAAATTAAGACCCCGGAGCTGTGTTGAGCTCGCCGAGAAAATGCGCGGGAAGGGGTATGAGGCGGATGTGATCGCGCGGGTGCAGGCTGACTTTATCGCGATGGGCTACCTTGATGATGACGCCTTTGCCAAAGCCTGGATGCAAAGCCGGCTTAAGAAATACGGATTACGCCGGGTGGTACGTGAGCTTAGTGATAAGGGGATCACAAAAGACAAGATCGAGTTATTGAAAGAAGCAGGACGGGAAGAATACGACGAGACCTCGGTTGTTCGGGGGATCGTTCAAAGACGGTTAAGGATATATAATAATATTGAGCCTCTGAAACGAAAAAGACGCCTGATGGATTATCTTCTCCGCCGGGGTTTTGGTTTAGAGAGCGTTAACAAAGTGTTAAGGGTATTATGACAGGTCACGAGATCCGCAGTAAGTATCTTGAATTTTTCCGTTCCAAAGGACATAAGGTCGCCTCAAGTGATTCGCTTGTTCCCAAGGATGACCCGACCGTTCTTTTTACGACGGCCGGGATGCAGCAGTTCAAGCCGCAGTTCATGGGGCATATCACGGACTTTACACGCGCAACATCGTCGCAGAAATGCCTTCGGACAGATGACCTGAGCGAAGTCGGTGTGACGGATTTTCATCATACGATGTTCGAGATGCTTGGGAACTTTTCTTTTGGCGATTATTTCAAGCGGGAGGCCATCACCTGGGGATGGGAATTCCTGACAACGGTCATGAATATTCCGGCGGATAGATTGTGGGTGTCAGTCCATAAGGATGATGATGAGGCTTATGGTATTTGGCTTAAGGAGATCAAGATCCCGGCAGATCGCGTTGTAAAGCTCGGCGATAAATCAAATTTCTGGCCGTCGAATGCGCGGCTGAACGGTCCTAACGGTCCGTGTGGTCCGTGTTCCGAGATCTTTTTTGACTGGGGGAAAGACGTTGGCTGTAAGAAGCCGACGTGTGATCCGGATTGCAGTTGTGGTCGTTTTTGCGAGGTGTGGAACCTTGTTTTTACGCAGTATAACCGAAAAGACGGCGGTGTGCTGGAACCGTTACCGGCGAAGAATATTGATACCGGGATGGGGCTTGAGCGTTTGACAGCCGTCATGCAGGGCAAACGTAATAATTTCGAGTCTGATCTTTTTCAGCCGATCTTTCAGGCGGTTGAAAAGGCTGTGGCAGCTGAAGGTGCGACGATCACATTGCGTGAGAAACGTGTGGTGACAGATCATATCCGTGCGGTCACTTTTGGTTTGGCTGATGGCGTTCCGCCGTCGAATGAAGGCCGTGGCTATGTCATGCGCCGTCTTATTGTTGATATGACCAATATCATGATCCAGGCAGGTATTAAAAAGCCTTTGGTGCATGGGATCGTTGCGACGGTCGTGGCTGTGATGAAAGGGCCGTATCCTGATCTTATTGAGAAAGAAAAAGATATTACGACGCTCGTCAAGCGTGTGGAAGAGTCGGTCATTAAATTAAATGGTGAAAAAGTTCCTGAGTTCATTGAGGAATTGGAGCGTGTTAAGCCCGAGGCTGACGCTTTAGGTGCGCTCATGTTCCATTACCGCGATACCTATGGTCTGCCGATGAATTTGATCCAGGCCAAGACGGGTGAGAAATTTAATGCGGATCTTTTGAAAGAGGCGCTGGGCGTATGTGACAGGTTGATGGAAGAACAGAAAGAGCGTTCGCGTGCGGGCAGTAAGATGCAGGGCGATGTATTCCTTGCCGGAGATGTGGATGTGAAGGGGCTCTTTAAGACGGTATTTTTAGGTTATGAACAGCCTTCTGCGGATGTGACGGTCGTTGCTGTTTTTGTTGACGGGAAGAAGGTCACAGAAGCAAAAGAGGGTGACCTGGCTTCTGTTATTCTTGATCAGACACCATTCTACGCCGAGCAGGGCGGGCAGGCGGCTGATACAGGGTTTTTAAAGGGTAAGGCGGGGACATTTGAGGTAAAGGACACGCAAAAGACGAGCGATGTTGTTGTGCATCGCGGTGTGGTGAAGGGTGTTTTAAAGACAGGCGATGTGGTGAAGGCGTCGATCGATGGAGAGCGTCGGATGGCGATCATGCGTAATCATACGGCCACGCATTTATTGCAGGCCGCGATGCGCCAGATCCTCGGAGATCATGTGAAACAACAGGGGTCGTCCGTTGATGAAACAAGACTCCGTTTTGACTTTACGCATCCTAAGGCCGTGACTAAAGAAGAGATCGAATGGATCGAGGACACGGTCAATGCTTTCGTGCGCCGTTGTGATCCTGTGGTGAAAAAAGTAATGACGATCGAAGAGGCAAAACAAAGCGGGGCACTTGCGTTCTTTGCCGAGAAGTATGGCGAGACCGTGCGTGTTGTGTCGATCAGTGAATATTCGAAAGAATTCTGCGGCGGGACGCATATTGATGTGACCGGGCAGATCGGTATGGTCAGGATCGTGACAGAAGGCGCTGTGGCGCAGGGTATCCGGCGTATTGAAGCTGTTACGGGCACAGGAGCTGTTGAATTGATGCGTGCACGTGAGAAACAGCTCGAGAAAGCGGCACTTATTTTGAAGGCCACGCCTGAAGAACTGGTCGTGCGTGTTGAAGCCCAGACTAGAAAGATGAAAGAATTACAAAAAGAGATCGCCACGCTTGGTTTTGATGCGATCCGTCATTCGATCCTTGAGGTGATAAATAGCGCCGAGAAAGTGAACGGGGTTCCGTTCGTGGCGGCGCTTTTCAAGAATGTGGATATGGACACACTGCGCCAGGTCTCAGATCTGGTCAAACAAAAGTGCCCGACGGTAGTGGCGCTTCTGGCCGCAACAAGCGATGAGGATGGCGCGCTTATCATTGCGATATCTGATGATCTTGTGAAAAAAGGCCTTAAAGCAGGCGAGATCATCAAGAAGATCACGCCACTCTTCGGAGGTTCCGGCGGCGGCAGGCCGAACATGGCCCAGGCAGGGTGCAAGGAACCAGCCAAACTTTCCTCGGTATTTGACCAGGCAAAGAAGCTTGTTAAAGAAAGCATGGGTGTATGAAATTATTAAAGCCTAATAGCAAAAGTGCTGAAATGCTCTATAACCGCAATATGTATTATCGCCGTCAGAGCACGGTCGAGAAGGTCAAGCGGATCCTTGAGGATATCAGGATGAACGGAGATGCGGCGGTGCTTAAATATACACGCCGTTTTGACAAGGCCAAACTGACAGCTAAAGACCTGCGTGTGGCGGAAAGCGAGATCAGCGGCGCATTTCAGAACATCACGCCTGAATTTATTGGGCATTTGAAGCTGGTCATTAATAATGTGACGGCGTTCTATCGCAAACAGATAAAAAAGCCGTGCTGTATCAAGAGCGAGGATGGTATTTATCTCAAGGAAGAATACAAGCCTCTCGATAGCGTTGGTGTTTATATTCCGGCAGGGACAGCTCCGTTGGTGTCATCCGTTTATATGACCGTGATCCCTGCAATGATAGCTGGTGTGAAGCGTATTGTGATCGTGACGCCTCCGGGGAAGAACGGACATGTTAATCCGTATATCCTGGCGGTCGCTAATTTACTTAATGTGAAAGAGATCTATAAGATCGGCGGAGCACAGGCAGTGGCGGCTCTCGCGCTTGGCACGAAGACTATTCCCAAAGTGGATAAGATCGTTGGTCCCGGGAATGCGTATGTGACCGAAGCGAAACGACAGCTCTTTGGTTTTGTGGATATTGATATGCTCGCAGGCCCAACGGAGCTTGTGATCATTGCCAATCGTTTCAGTAATCCTGATTATGTGGTCGCTGATTTTGAGTCGCAGATCGAACACGCGGGCGGGCTTTCAGTTCTTATCTCGACGTCAAAGCAGTTGATCAAGCAGGTCAAGAACCGCGTTCACGGCGGGTATGT
>DYQZ01000061.1 GCA_020719005.1 Candidatus Omnitrophus sp. | reverse complement strand
TCGTGTTCGATGAGATCGTTCTTTTAGCGACGGGATCGCACCCATCTGCTCATATCCAGCAGACCGAGGCGGCGGCTCGCGTCAAGAAAGCGGTCAGCGCATTGTTCGATGTGCCGGTCAATATTTTCAGTTATTTACCGTTTGATCCGACAAAGGCAGGGGCGATCCCTTTTAGCGCATTACCGATCGAACGCTACCGGGCGCATAACTGGCATTCCTGGGGACGCAAAGACCGCTCTTATGGCGCGACTTTTTCAAGCATCTCATGTCCGTTCAAATGTGACTTTTGTTGTGTAAAAGATTTTTATCGTTCTGAATACCGTCGGCGGGATCCACAGCTGGTGCTTGCTGATATCAAGGCGCTGGTCGCTGCAGGGGTCACGAATATCAAGATGATGGACGAGCTTTTTGCGCTGGAACATCAGGGCGCGCGTGATGTATGTGCCTTGTTGGCAAATGAAGGGCTGGGCGAGATCATTAATATCTGGGCCTATGCGCGCATTGATACAGTAAATGCGGCGTTGCTCAAAGAACTGCGTCGGGCCGGGGTGCGTTGGCTGGCCTACGGGATCGAGTCAGGAAATGAAACGGTGCGTGCGGGTGCGATGAAAGGCAAGTTCACGAATGATCAGATCCGGCGTGTGATCCAGATGACCAAGGATGCGGATATCAATATCGTCGGGAATTATATGTTTGGTTTTTGGGATGATACGCCCTCGACCATGCAGGAAACGCTGGACCTAGCCCAAGAGCTGAACTGTGAGTATGCGAATTTTTATTGCATGAGCGTTTATCCGGGCAGTAAGTTGTATGACGAAATGACCGCCAAGGGCGTGGATCTTCCGCGTATTGGGACCGAGTTTGCTCAGATGAGCCCCAATTTTAAGCCAGTACCGACAGCCTCGATGAGCGGCCGTGATGTACTTGCGCTGCGCGACAAGGCGTTCACGGCATATTTTACGAGCGAGCGGTATTTGTCCATGATGAAGGCGCGTTTTGGAGAAGCTGTTGTAGAAGAGATCAATGCCATGACGGCCATCAATATTCGGGAGAAAGTATGATCATTAGCCGCACTCCATTTCGTGTATCTTTCTTCGGCGGCGGGACTGACTATCCCGGTTGGTTCAAAGATCAGCCCGGCGCGGTCTTGGCCACGACCATTGATAAATATTGTTATATCACGGCGCGTTATCTGCCGCCTTTTTTTGAACATCGTTCACGGATCATTTATTCGAAGATGGAGCATGTTCAGAATGTGGATGAGATCGATCACCCTTCTGTTCGAGAGGTCCTGAAATATTTGAAGATCAATGAGGGTATCGAGATCCATCATGACGGGGACCTTCCGGCGCGCACAGGCCTTGGGTCGAGTTCTGCGTTCACGGTCGGATTATTGAATGTGCTTTATGCGCTTAAGGGTGTCATGACGACCAAAGAACAGCTGAGTGAACAGGCCATTGATATTGAACAGAATTGGATCAAGGAGAATGTTGGTTGTCAGGACCAGGCGCTTGCTGCGCACGGCGGGCTGAATCATATTGAATTCGGCGGTGACGGGCACTTGAATGTTCAGCGTCTGACACTTCCGAAAGAGCGTGTGCATGCCCTGCAGGATCATATGATGCTTTTTTTCACAGGTTTTTCGAGGACAGCTTCCCAGATCGCGGCGCATCAGATCCAGAACATTCCTAATCGCAGGAAAGAACTTTCGACTATGTATGGTTTTGTAGGCGATGCGCTCAAGTGCTTGAATAGTAATGACCTGAAAGGTTTCGGGCTTCTTCTTAATGAAAGCTGGAAGTTGAAGCGCACTTTGTCTGACAAGATCACGACCGATGCGATCGATAGCATGTATATGAAAGCCATGAAATCCGGTGCACTCGGCGGGAAATTGCTAGGGGCGGGCGGCGGCGGGTTCGTTCTTATTTATGCCGAGCCTGATAAGAAAGCGGCCGTGCGCAAAGCTCTTGAAGGGTTCTTGGAGATCCCTTTTAAGTTTGAAGGTTTGGGAAGCCAGATCATTTTTTATCAACCGAATACCGGAGTGGTGGCATGAGCGCGGATTTTCTTATTTTATGCGGTGGGCTAGGAACACGTTTGCGTTCTGTGACAGGCGAAACGCCGAAGGTGATGGCAGAGGTGCAGGGCGAACCATTTCTGGACTTTCTCATCCGTTACCTTATCAAGCAGGGTGCAAAGCGCATTATTTTGTGTGCGGGTTATAAAGCTGAATCCATGGCCGCGCATTATAAAGAAAAGTTCAAAGAGATCGATATCGAGATGTCGATCGAGCCATCGCCTCTGGGGACAGGCGGTGCATTGAAACACGCTGAGCGTTTTGTGAAGAGCGATATGGTTTTTGGCCTTAACGGGGACTGTTTCACGCCCGTGAATTATGTGGCCTTACTATCAGCGCATCAGCAAACGAAGGCGCTTGCAACACTTGTTGGTGTTCGTATCGATGGGAACAAGGATTTTGGAACGCTTGAAATGAATGCAAAAGATGAGATCGTGGCCTTCAAGGAGAAGTTCGAGACTAAAGAGGTGCAGTATATCAGTGCGGGTATTTATTGTTTCAAGAAAGAGCTTTTTGCCATGATGCCGTCGGAGAAATTTTCCATCGAATATGATCTTTTTCCGAAGTTGATCGGCAAGGGATTTTACGGGCATAAAGTGGACGCCCCTTTTATTGACATCGGTACTCCCGAACGTTTTGAGTGGGCAAAGAAACATTTAGCAGAAATGTTGGGTTAAGGGATATATGCAGATACTCTCAGGGCAGGAATCAAAGAAAGCCGGATATAAAGTTCCCTTTGGGACGGTATCCATTACCCCGAAGGCGCGTGTGCTTATTAATGAGGCACTGGATACAAAGTGGGTCACTAAGGGAAAGTATGTTAAAGAATTTGAAGAGAAGTTTGCAGCTTTGTTCGGTGTTAAATACGGGATCGCGGTTTCCAGTGGCACCGATGCTGACGCGCTTGCTTGTGCCGCGCTTTATGACTTTGGCGCCAAACGCGGGGATGAGGTCATTGTTCCGTCGCTGTCTTTCGTTGCTACAGGCAATGCTGTTTTTCAGGCAGGGCTTACGCCGGTGTTTGTTGATATTAAGCGGGAGACACTTAATATTGATCCGGACAAGATCGAAGCAAAGATCACACCGCGCACGCGTGCGATCATGCCGGTGCATCTGATGGGTAAGCCCGCCGAGATGGATAAGATCTGCGCGATCGCCAAGAAACACAATTTAAAGATCATTGAAGACGCCGCCGAGGCGCATGGCGCGGAATATAGAGGCAAAAAGATCGGTGCGATCGGTGACATGGCGTGTTTCAGCCTTTATGCCGCGCATATCGTCACGACCATTGAGGGCGGTATCACGATCACCAATTGTGAAAAGACAGCAGATGCTTTAAGATCTTTGCGCAATCACGGCATGACCGGAAAGTTCACTTTTGAACGCATTGGCTTTTCGGCGAAAATGAATGAGATCGAGGCTGCAGTTGGACTTGGTAACCTTGATATCTTTCAGAATATCCTTGAAACCCGTCGCCGGAACATGCTTTATCTGATCGAGAAGTTCCGTCGTTTCGATGAGTATTTTATTACACTTAAAGAAGAGTCGCATGAAAAGCTGGGCCCCCATGCGTTCTCGATCATTGTGCGTGAAGGGATGCCTTTTACTAAGGACGCTTTTGTCACTTTTATTGAAAGCCGGGGAGTGGATTCGCGGAACCTTTTTTATTCTATGCCGACCCAATGCCCGAGCTATGCGTTCTTGGGGCATAAACTGGGCGATTTCCCCGAGGCAGAATATTGTTCCGATCACGGCACGCATATTGGTATTCATCAGGATATTGAAGTCTCCCAACTTGATTATGTTGTTGAAGTCGTTGAAAGTTTCTTGAAGTCTTATTAACAAAGGAGCAGGTTATTAAAGAATACATGCGGATGTTACATTTGGCGCGCCGGAACTGGCATTATCTGGTGGGCGGTGTTCTTGCCATGATCGGTTGCGCGGCTTTTGAAGGCGTGCAGTTCAGCGCGATCGTTCCTTTGGCTGACCGTATCTTTACGAACAAGGCTATCGTTCTTCCGACGGGCCTTCCCCCGTTCTTGGTGCAGTATGCGGCACAATTGAATGCCACAGACCGGTATGTGCTTTTTTACGGCGTGATCTTCTTGATACCTATTTTCTACGTTATTAAGGGCGGTTTTGTGTATTTGAGGGGTCTTCTTATGAATACGCTTGCCCACCGTTCGGTCATGGATGTCAGAGGGGATCTGTTCCGTAAGTATCAGGAACTTTCCATGGATTTCTATAGTCAAAAGCGTCAGGGTGAGCTCATGAGCCGTATCACCAATGATTCTGGCTCTATCGGGAACGCGATCTCGTATGGTCTGACAGATATCTTTTATCAGACGATCCTGGCGGTCATGTTCGTTGGGATAGCCCTCACCATTAGTTGGAAGATGTTGGTTCTTGTTTTGATCGTTTTTCCGATCAATGGCTGGTTCATTTATGCGATCGGAAAGACAATCAAAAAGCAGTCCATTCAGTCGCAGGAAGCGATGGCAGACTTGAATTCAAAATTGGTTGAAACGAATCAGGGGGTTTTGATCGTGAAGGCTTTTTCTCGCGAGAAGCACGAGATCGATCGTTTTGACGAAATTAATAAAAAGCTTTATCGGGCGATCATCAAAGGTGTGCGGCGCAGTCTTATTCTCTCGCCGGTCACTGAGGTGTTGGCCGCTTTGGCGGTGATCGCGATCTTTTGGATGGGGGGGCGTTATGTTTTGGAAGGCAAGATGTCTTTTGGCGTGTTCGCGCTTTTTCTAACGTCAGTGATCAGTATTCAGCGGCCCATTAAGAAATTGGCGGAAGTGTATAATATCAATCAGCAGGCCTTGGCATCATCAAAACGCGTGTATGATTTCCTTGACTGGAAGCCGCAGATCGAAGATGTGCCTAATGTTGTTGAGGCCCATGCCCCAACACAAATGATCCGCTTTAATGACGTGTCTTTAAAGTACGATAAAGAGCAACCAGCGTTTATCATCAAAAATTTCACCCATGATTTCGAGATCGGAAGAATGACCGCTCTTGTTGGGCCTACGGGATGCGGTAAGACGACGATCATGAATATGATCCTGCGTTTTTATGATGCGGATTCAGGGGTTGTTAGTTTTGATGAGCAGAATATCAAGGATGTATCTGTGTTGTCTTTGCGTCGTCACATTGGGCTTGTGACACAAGACATGGTCCTTTTCAATGAATCGATCCGTGAGAATTTGCGTTACGGAAAGCTTGATGCAACGGATAAAGAGGTCCTTGAGGCGGCCCGTCAGGCTATGGCACTCGAGTTTATAGAGCGGATGCCCGAAGGGTTGGACACCGTCATCGGGGACAGGGGCATGAAACTTTCAGGTGGACAAAAACAACGCCTGTGTATCGCGCGCGCCATTCTCAAGAGCCCGCGCATTCTTCTGTTGGATGAAGCAACTTCCGCGCTTGACCCGCAGTCAGAATATATGGTCCAGCAGGCGCTGGATAATCTCATGAAAGACAGGACCGTCATTGTTATTGCCCATAGGCTTTCGACCATCCGTCATGCGGACTGCATCCTTGTGATGGAGAAGGGTGAGATCGTTCAAAAGGGCGTCCATGATGAGCTCTTAAAAACATCGGAATTATACGCGAAACTCGCGAGTTATCATTTTAATCAATAGCTTTGTCGTAAAGTAGCAAAGTGCCCGTAGGACGTCATCCCGAGGCCGACTTGTGGTGAGCCAAGTCGAACCAAGGCCGAGGGATCTCCGTTGTTATAGAAAAATGTACGTTAAGAAATACTGGAGACACACGTGAAGTTATTAGAAGAATTCTGGGTTGTGTTCATATTTATTGTGGCCGTGTTCGAGGCTTTTTATTTCTTCTTTTTATCCCCGCGCCATGCAGTCCCGATCCTCACATATCACGATTTTAGTGATTCTGCTCGTCAGGGAGATCTGTTGGGAGTTTCTTCCGGGCGCTTTGAAGAGCAAATGGCGTATTTAAAAAAGTATGCGTATAACGTTATTTCCCTCGATGAATTAGTCGATAGTATCAAGATGGAAAAAAAGATCCCCGCCAAGAGTGTTGTTATTACTATTGATGATGGTTATCAAAGCAACTATGAATATGCTTATCCGGTCTTGAAGAAATACGGATTCCCGGCCATGATCTTTGTGGCCACCAACCGTATGGATACGGACAAGAAGTATATGACATGGGAAGAGATCAAGGAAATGTCCCGCAATGGTATTTCATTTGGTTCTCATACGAAGGAACACCCGTTTTTGTCAGCGGTAACTGATAAAGATGTTCTTTGGGATGAAATAGCGGGAAGCAAGGTCATGCTTGAAGAGCATCTGGGTGTTCCTGTCATGTATTTTTGTTATCCTAATGGCGTGTTCACTGAAGAAGCCAAGGAAGTTTTAAGAAAAGCAGGTTATAAAGCCGCAGTGACCACTAATCAAGGGAAAGATCTGTCCAATAAGAGAGATCTTTACGAATTGCACCGAGTCTCGATGAGGAATGGGGATCTTTCGTGGAGTTTATGGGCAAAATTGTCGGGCTATTATAATGCTTTTAGAAAAGCACGGAACCGCAAATAAGAGGAATTGTGATGGCGGATATTCAATGCGATCTCATTGTCCTGACATGGAACCATCTTGAGCTGACCAAGAAATTCTTTGATAGTCTTTTGGCTGGCACGTGTCCGGTCATTAGGGTCATTGTTGTTGATAACGCCAGCACCGACGGTACGAAAGAATATTTGAAAGAACTAAAGGCCCGTTCCGGGCTCTTGCATGAGATCGATGTTATTTCAAATGAAGAGAATGTTGGGTTTGTCAGGGGCGTGAATCAGGGATTTGCCCGTTCGTCTGCCCCCTATGTTTGTCTGGTCAATAATGATGTTATTTTTACTGACGGATGGCTAGGTGAGATCTTGTCTGTATTCGCCAAGCATCCCTCGATCGGGATCCTTAATCCTAACAGCAATACGTTGGGTTTGCGTTCTCCTAAAGAAATGCTCTTGCGGGACTTTGGCGTCGATGTGAGAAAGAAGTTCGGTGGTATTTGGAGTGAAATGCTTTTTTGCAGTGGCTTTTGCATGGTCATGCGGCGGGATATTCTTGATAAGAACAAAGGACTTTCTGACGAGTTCATCCCGATGTTCTTTGAAGACACGGATATCTCGATGAAGGCTAAAGAATTGGGATACAGGATCGGTGTAGCTAAAGGGGCGTACGTGTGGCATCGGGAGCACGGTTCTTTTAAACAGGGAAGTGAGATTGAAAAGATCTTTGCGAAAAGCCGGCAGACGTTCTTAAAGAAGTGGGGCAAGACGCTTCGTATCGCCTGGATCGAAGATAATGAAAAAGATCTTTTGGCTGATCTTAAGAAGGTCATGGAGATGGGGTTGCAGGCGCATTTTGTGACGTTCTATGTCAGAGGGCTAAGCGCTTCGCGAGAAGATATTTTTAAGACATTGGATATTGTTGAGCATTCTGCTGTTTCGTTCAAGAAGTTCCGGATGCATATGGCGTTAATGCTGGGCATTGTCTTTAAGAAGAAGAAGTTCGATCTGATCGTTGTGAAGAATGAGTTTTTGTGTTTTGTGTTAAGGGTTCTGGGGCAGAGAGCCGTTCCTGGTTTTAGCAAGGTTTTGATCGATGAATTGAGAGAAGTGAAGGCAAAGAAATAATGAAGCTGGCATTGATCTATAATCATGAGTCTCCAAGCACGGCGGGTGCTTATATTGAACGCGCTTTGCAGAAGGCGGGCATAGCCCATACTCTTTTCGGTGTCAATGATAGTCAGGTTATACCGCATGGGTTTGATTGTTA
>DYQZ01000060.1:5641-7956 GCA_020719005.1 Candidatus Omnitrophus sp. | reverse complement strand
TCATGGAACACGTAGCGTTCAATTCTCAGCTTTATGCGGCTTTCTTCGGATATTTTATCCTAGGACTCGCAGTTAATCTCACGCCGTGTGTTTATCCGCTTCTGACCGTGACGGCCGCACTCTTTCGTCGCAAGGATCGGGAGGATGCTGCTATTGGAGCGTCCTTTTTTAAGGCGCTGTCGTACTTCCTTGGTGTTACGGTCATGTACAGCGTTTTGGGCTACTTTGCGGCTGTTACAGGTAAGATGTTCGGTTCTGTTCTGCAGAATCATTGGGTGCTTTTTGCCATAGCGGTCATGATGATTTCTTTGGGGCTTTCCATGTTCGGCCTGTTCAAGATCGAGATGCCGTCGTGGCTTTTGGCCCGATTGGGAGGCTTGCGAAAAGTTAATCATGTGGGACTTTTCCTGTCAGGGATGTTCGTGGCTGTTTTTGCCGCACCTTGCATAGGGCCGCCGGTGATCGCCTTGTTGACAACCGTAGCGGAAAAAGGCGATCCGGTATTTGGTCTATCAGCATTCTTCGTATTTTCAATGGGGTTGGGCCTCCCGTATTTGTTGTTGGGTACATTCTCCGGCTGGTTATCGAAAATGCCCAAGGGCGGGAGCTGGTTGATCTGGGTTGAGCATGCCTTCGGGATCATCCTTTTTGGGTTCGGGGCCTTCTATTTGATGATCGCTTTTAAACCGGAGTTGGTTCGTTGGGTCTGGCCGATGGCCATGATGATTGGGGGACTATATCTTGCCGTGATTGAACGGGCGGGAGTAGAAAAGCCCTTATTTAAAACTCTTTCTAGGGTCATAGCGATTGGAATTGTATTAGCGGGCACGCTTTGGTTTTATCGAACGGTGAGCGTCGGCAACGACAAGATCGCCTGGCAGCCGTATACTGAGCAGGCGGTCTCTGCTGCCTTATCAAAGGGCGAGCCTGTTGTGATCGATTTCTATGCGGACTGGTGTATTGCCTGTCAGGAAGCGGAACAATTTGTGTTTCCGAATAAAGAAGTGCGATGGAGCATATCGGAATCGGTGGCGTTACGGGTCGATGCGACGCATCTTAACGAAGAGAATGTTCAGAAGGCGGTTGAGCGCTGGGAGATCATTGGATTGCCGACAATGGTCTTCCTCGACAGAAAAGGCAATGAGGTGAAGGAAGCGCGGATCGAAGGTTCGGTGTCTGTGAATGACCTGCTTAAGTCCTTAAAACTTACGCAGAAACAATGATGTGTCGTTTTATTTAGGGGGGATTATGGAGAAGCATTTTGATGTCGTGGTGATCGGAGGGGGCGCGGCCGGGCTGGTTGCTGCCACCGGGGCAGTCGGTCTTGGAGCGAAAACTGCGCTGATCGAAAAGAAAGAGCTTGGCGGGGACTGCACATGGTATGGTTGCGTTCCATCCAAGGCTATTCTCAAGGCGGCGCAGGTCGCGGCGCTTACGAAGAAGCTGGACAAGTTCGGCATCAAGGCGAATGGCCTGAAAATCGATACCAGTGGAGTTCTGGAGCATGTGCGCTCTGTTGTTCAGGAGATCAGCACCCACCATCCTAAAGAAGTCTTTGAGAAGCGCGGCATCGACGTTATTTTCGGACCGCCGAAGTTTCTGGGTCCCCGGACACTTGCGGTGAACGGAGACACGATCACAGCCAAGCGTTTCATCATTGCGACTGGCTCCCATCCGCTGGTTCCACCGATCGAAGGGCTCAAGGATGTTGGTTATTTGACCAACGAGAACATTTTTCAGCTTACGGAATTGCCAAAATCCCTGATCGTTCTGGGAGGCGGCCCTATCGGGATGGAAATGGCTCAGGCCTTTTCGCGCTTGGGCGTTGAGGTCTCGATCGTTGAAATGTTCGACCGGCTTATGGTGCGCGAGGATAAAGAGGTTTCGGATGTCGTGACTGCTGCATTCAAGAAAGATGGGATCAAGGTCTACACCGGCCAGAAGGCGACAAGGTTTGTACGTAACGGCAATGTTGTCTCAGTGACGCTGGAAGACAAGAGCAAGGCGGTCACGACTATTTCTGCAGAGAAAATTTTGGTCGCTGTGGGAAGGGCGCCTAATGTTGCGGGCCTGGACCTTGAGAAGGCCGGTGTGAAATATTCTAATAAGGGTGTTGAGGTGGACGCGACATTGCGCACAACAGCGTCGAATATCTATGCCTGCGGAGATATTGCCGGTCCTTATCAGTTCAGTCATATGGCGGAGTATCAGGCGGTTATTGTTGTCGGGAACGCTTTATTTCCCTTCAAACGGAAGGTGGATTATAGCGCGGTCCCGTGGTGCACCTTCACTGATCCAGAGGCGGCTCGCGTGGG
>DYQZ01000060.1:3273-5541 GCA_020719005.1 Candidatus Omnitrophus sp. | reverse complement strand
ATTATAGCGCGGTCCCGTGGTGCACCTTCACTGATCCAGAGGCGGCTCGCGTGGGGTTAACTGAGGAAGAAGCCAGGACCAAGGATGTGAACATAAAGGTTTATCGTAGCCCTTATGGCAGTAATGACCGGGCTGTGACGGATGAGGAGCGTGAAGGGCTGGCCAAGGTCATATGCGACAGTAAGGGATATATTTTGGGGGCGCACATCGTGGGGGCAAATGCCGGGGAACTGATTCATGAGTTCGTTTTGGCCAAGACCGCGAAACTGAAGATCGGGCAGGTGAGCTCGACCATTCATATTTATCCGACTTTGGCACAGATCAATAAACGTGCGGCGGATCAAGTGTATACCGAGATGCTCAGTTCATCCGGTTTCAAGGCTTTGTCAAGGTTCTTTTTGAAGTTCTTGAAATAGTGATGAAAAGACGGGAGAAATGTCTATGAAGGGAAAGATCGTAAAGGCAATTATGTTTTTTGTGGTCGGCATTCTGATCATCCTTGCGGTAGGGTGGTTCTTCCAGTGTCAGTGTGTCGATCTCAAGGCATTCACTCCAGCGGCGATCAGGGATTATATTCTGTCATTCGGGCAATGGGCTGTCGTGGTTTATATCTTGGCCTATGCCCTTAACACGATCTCAATCCTGCCGCCAATCGCGCCTTTGTCCTTGGCCGCCGGACTTGTGTTTGGCGCTGTATGGGGTTCAGTCTATTTGATGATCGCGGCGCTGATCGGGACAAGCATGACCTTCGCCATTTCGCGTTTTTGGGGAAGAAAACTTGCGGATAAGATCCTGCAGGGCAAGTTCAAGGACCTGGATGACAAGCTGGAAAAGAACGGCTTTCTGACGATCCTGTTCCTGCGGGCTATTCCGTTGGTGCCTTACGAGGTGCTCAATTACGCCAGCGGTCTATCGAAGATCCGCTTCAAAGATTATTTCTTGGCCACTTTTCTGGGATTGATACCCGGTGTCGTTATCGCCGCATTTTTCGGAGGAAGTCTGGGAGACATCAAGACGTTCAAGGATATCTTTTCTCCAAAGCTTCTGATCGCCGTTGGGCTCATGGCCCTGATCATTGCCGTGCCCACGATCTACCAAATGATTAAGAACAGGGAGAGCAAGTGAGACATTTTGTGGGTGAATTCATCGGGACATTTATTCTGGTTTTCTTCGGCTGTGGCGCTGTTGCCGTATCGATTCTTTTTCAATCCTATAGCGGACTGTTTCAGATCGCTATGATCTGGGGAATCGCGGTGTCATTGGCCATTTATGCCAGCCGGGGGCTTTCCTTTGCGCATTTAAACCCGGCGGTGAGCATTGCTTTTGTATTGGCTGGGAGAATGTCCTGCAGAAAAATTCCGGTCTATCTTGGGGCGCAGTTTTTGGCTGCGTTTCTGGCTGCCGCCATGATCTATGCACTCTTCGGTCATGTTATTGTTGGACAGGAAGCGGCACAGCAGATCGTTCGAGGGACGCCGGAATCGATACGCTTCGCCAGGATGTTCGGTGAGTATTTTTATCAACCAGCAGGAAGCGCTCTTCATGTGCCGTATGGTGTTGCGTTTCTGGCTGAAGCGTTCGGGACATTTTTGCTGATGACATTTATTTTCGCGTTAACAGAAGGCTGCAATGTCGGGCGTCCCCATGAACAACTGGCGCCCGTCTTTATTGGTGCGGCGGTCACGATTATTATTTGCATCATTGCGCCGTTAACACAGGCGGGGCTAAACCCGGCGCGCGATTTTGGACCAAGACTGTTCGCCTATTTTGCCGGATGGGGTAAGGCATCGATCCCGGGACCGGACAACGGTTTTCTGGGTGTATATATTCTGGGGCCGATCACTGGAGCTGTTGCTGCTACGGCGTTCTTCAAATGCTTGTTCCAGCCCCAATCGCAGAACGGAACAGATGATAAAGTCAATTGTTGCTAATAATGGAGTGAAAGGAGAACCGCTGTGAATTCATTCTTAGATACCCTAAGGAAACACTCGATCCATGAAGATATTCTAAAGCGCCATAAACTGACAACGCTTCAGGTCAATCTGGGTGATCTTTGCAATCAGTCCTGTTCGCATTGTCATGTGGGCGCGTCTCCTATGGGCGAGAAGATCATGTCCCGGGAGGTCGTGGATCAGATCCTCACGTTCCTTTCGAAGAACAGGATCAAGACGCTGGATATTACCGGTGGGGCGCCGGAGATGAACCCGAACTTTGAATATCTGGTGACCCGGGCTCGCCCGTTGGTGGAAGAGCTCATTGTTCGGTCAA
>DYQZ01000060.1:0-3173 GCA_020719005.1 Candidatus Omnitrophus sp. | reverse complement strand
GAATATCTGGTGACCCGGGCTCGCCCGTTGGTGGAAGAGCTCATTGTTCGGTCAAATCTGACCATTATGTTCGAGAAAGGCAAAGAGCGTTTGCCAGAATTATTTAAAGCCAATAAGGTTCATCTGATCTGCTCGTTGCCCTGCTACACAGAGGGGAATGTGGACAAGCAAAGGGGCCGTGGCGTGTTCCACGCCAGCATTGAAGCCCTCAAGCTGCTCAACAAGACGGGATTCGCTCGCGAGAATGGGCTGCAGCTTGATCTGGTTTACAATCCGGTGGGTGCCTATCTGCCGGGTGATCAGCAGATCCTGGAAAAGGACTACAAAAAGACCCTGCGTCAGGAGCATGGGATCGACTTTGATCGTCTGCTCACCATCACAAATGTGCCGATCAGGAATTTCAAGAGTCATCTTAAGGCCAAGGGAGAGTATGATCAGTACAAGGACTTGCTCAAGGAGAATTTCAATCCTGACACAGTCGCGGGTCTCATGTGCCGTTCCTATGTGAGCGTGGGTCATGATGGTTCGCTCTATGATTGCGACTTTAATCTGGCCACAGGTCTGGCGCTCAAGGATGAGAATGGCGAACTTTTGATGATCGCTAAGGTTCTCCTCGAGGATCTTGAAGGGCGGGAGATATTGACGGCCGAGCATTGCCTGTCCTGTACCGCCGGAAGAGGATCGAGCTGTCAGGGGGCTTTGGCTGAGGTTGAAAGCGGTTCCTGTTCCCGTCAGGCATCGTCGGGTGTTACAGAGACTGTGAAAGAGTATTACGGAAAGATCCTTCAAGGCAGCAAGGATCTTAAGACCAGTGCCTGTTGCACAACAGATTCACTTCCGGCAGAGCATAAAGCGATCCTGAAGTTGATCGAACCGGAGATCCTTGAGAAGTTCTATGGCTGCGGTTCTCCGGTGCCTCCGGCGTTGGAAGGGGCGACGGTCCTGGACCTTGGCTGTGGCACAGGGCGGGATGTTTATCTTGTTTCAAAACTTGTTGGCGAGAAAGGCATGGTCATCGGGGTGGATATGACCGATGAGCAGCTGGAGGTGGCACGTCGGCATAAGGATCGGCAGATGGAGAAGTTCGGCTTTAAGAAAGCTAATGTAGATTTTCGCAAAGGATTTATCGAGGATCTTAAAGAATGCAGGATCAGGGATAATTCGGTAGATGTAGTGATCTCGAATTGCGTGGTCAATCTGTCCCCGGACAAGCGCAGTGTCTTTGCTGAAATCTTCCGTATTCTTAAGCCCGGGGGAGAGCTTTACTTCTCGGATGTGTTCGCGACCGCCCGGGTTCCTGAGGCGGTGAAGAATGATCCCGTTCTGTACGGTGAATGTCTGGGAGGGGCTTTGTACATTGAGGATTTCAGGCGCTTATTACGGGATCTGGGATGTCTGGATCATCGCGTTGTCACGGCGCGTCCTATTACCATTACGGATCCGGCGATCAAAGACAAGGTCGGGCACATCGGATTCTGTTCCATGACCGTAAGGGCGTTTAAACTTCCGGGGCTTGAGGATATTTGTGAAGACTACGGGCAAGTCGCCTATTATTTGGGAACGATCCCCGGGCAGGCCACGGAGTTCATGCTCGATGACCATCACATCTTCACCAAGGGCAAGCCCATGTTGGTTTGCGGGAATACGGCAGCTATGGCTGGTGAGACGCGTTACGGGAAGCATTTTCGAATCACGGGGGACAAGTCTGTTCATTATGGCGCGTTTCCCTGCGGTCCTGTGGCGTCTAGCGGTTCATTCGATAAGGTTTCGACCGGTAGCTGTTGTTAAAGAAACGAAGGTGGTGTATGTCCGAATTAAGACAAAATCTGGCCAGTAAGGAATGGGTCATCATCGCCCCCGCACGAAAAGAGCGGCCCAATCATGTGGTGGGCGGGATTGCCAAAGCTGCCCGTCCTGAAAAAGAGCATGAGGCGTCATGCCCTTTTTGCCAGGGGAACCACGAGCGCTTTCCGTTGGATGTTGAACATGCCATTAACGGAGAAGACGGGCAATGGCTTGTTCGAGCCGTGCAGAACAAATATAAGGTTTTGGATAGCTTTGAGGGATGCCCGACGTTCGCGGAGCCTTTTGAAGAGTATGGCATTTACCGTAAACTGAAAGGCTGTGGTAGTCATGAAGTGTTCATTGAGACGAATAGGCACGATCACTCGATCGTTGATTTTTCAAAAGAGCATTTAACTAAGCTGTTCCAATTGTATGTTCAGCGATTTGCGGCTTTTCAAAAGAATCCTAATAATTTGGTCAGTTTTATTTTTAAGAATTATGGGGCTTTGGCCGGTCAGACCCAACCGCATTCGCACAGTCAGATCGTCGGCTCGCGTGTTGTCCCGCAGTATTTACGGTCTTTGCTTTTTGAGGCTGAGAGACACTTTGATAATGTCGGGTCTTGTGTTTTTTGCGATATGATCGCCTTTGAGAAGAAAGACAAGTCCCGGGTGCTCCTGGAGAACGATCATTTTATTGCTTTTGTGCCGTATGCCGCCGGGGCGGAGCATGAGTCATGGATATTGCCTAAAAAGCACCGGGTGAGCATTCTTGATATTAGTGATGCCGAGATCCAGGCGCTGGCGAATATCTTTCACCCGTTGTTGCAGAAGTATTACCATTCAGTCGACAATCCGGATTTCAATTATGTTTTCCGTTTGCCACCGTATCCGTTGTCAGGGGTGCCGTTCTATCATTGGCATATCCAGATCATTCCTCAAACCAAGATCATCGGCGGGTTTTCAAAGGGTACGCGTATTCCGGTGAATACGGTACTTCCTGAAGAATCGGCTAGGCTTTTGCGGGAATGTGATGCCTGCGGACATTGAATATGCCAAGAAATGCGCTTTTGTATTTTGTGAAGTATCCTGAACCCGGCAAGGTCAAAACCCGTTTGGCTAGAAGCATAGGGAATGATCAGGCGGCCGCAGTCTATCGTCAACTTGCCGAGCAGAACTGGCGTGTTATCTTGCGCGCATCGGGTATGGATGTGATTGTGCTTTTTGATTCTGCGGACAAAGAGGCGGAGATCCGTCAATGGCTTCCGTCCTGTTGTCAGTATTGGCCTCAATTGTCCGGCGATCTGGGAGAACGGCTGACAGCGGCTTTTGCCCGGGCGTTTGATGCGGGCTATGATCATGTTGGAGCTGTGGGCAGTGACATTCTGG
>DYQZ01000059.1 GCA_020719005.1 Candidatus Omnitrophus sp. | reverse complement strand
AAAGAATGAATGCGCTTATCCCTCATGCGATGTCGTGTCGCTGGACATGGGATGTTTCCGCACAACGTTATATGGAGTGTTATCACGAATGCTTAAAGTCGGAATAACTGGAAGTTTTGGGGCAGGAAAGTCGACGGTGGCACTCATGTTAAGCCGCTTGGGCGCGGCTGTGATCGATGTTGATGTGATCGTACATGAGATCCTCGAGTCTGATCAAAGTATTCAGAGATCTATCAGTAAAGCGTTCGGCTCGGGTGTTATGAACGTTAAGGGAGTCGACCGAAAGGCGTTGGGTAAGATCGTATTTGATGATCCCGATGCGTTAGAGGTGTTGCATGGGATCATTCATCCTGCGATTGCCAGAGAGATCGGGCGGCGTCTTAAAACGTTCCAACAACAAGGTGTTGGGGTCGTGATCATTGATGCGGCGATCCTGATCGAGGCTGGATGGCTTTCACTGGTGGATAAGCTGATCGTGGTCAAGGCCAAGAAAGATGTACAGATCCGCCGGGTGATGGCTCGCACTGGCCTCACCAGAGCGGATGTTCAAAAGCGTTTGTCTCAGCAGATGCCTCTTAAAGAAAAGTGCAAATACGCAGATTTTCTGGTCGGTAACAGCGGCCCAAAGTCTGATACGGATATACAGGTCAGGAAAATATGGGAAAAAGTATCTCAAAAATAGTAAAGAAGGGGACAAGGACATGAGAGAGAAAAATAAAACAAATGATGATGAAAAAGAAAATGGATCTGATGACAAGGATGTTGTTGGCGCGGCACCCGAACGAGCTGCTTCATCCAATGGTGGGCAGAAAGCATTGAATATTGAAGTATTGAAAGAAATGAAGATGGTCGAGCTTTCAAAAACAGCACAGGACCTTGGCGTTCAAGGTGTCAGTGCGCTTAAGAAGCAGGACCTTATCTTTAAGATCCTTCAGACACAGGCGGAGAAAGAGGGGCTCATGTTCGGCTCCGGCGTTCTTGAGATCCTTTCCGAAGGGTTTGGTTTTCTTAGAAGTTCGAAATACAATTATCTGCCGTGCCCTGATGATATTTATATTTCACCTTCCCAGATCCGGCGTTTTGATCTGAAAACCGGGGATACTGTCAGCGGTCAGATCCGTCCGCCGAAGGATGGAGAAAAGTATTTTGCGCTCCTTAAGGTTGAGGCGGTTAATTTTGAGAATCCAGAGAAATCCAAGGAAAAGATCCTTTTTGATAATCTGACACCGCTTTATCCAAATGAGCGTTTAAAGCTTGAAACGACGCCGAATGAGATCTCAACCCGTATCTTGGATCTGTTGGCGCCTATTGGGAAAGGCCAGCGCTCGTTGATCGTGGCGCCGCCTTATAGTGGTAAAACAGTGTTGTTACAGAAGATCGCGAATGCCATTATTGCTAATCATCCGGAAGTGGTCATGATCGTTCTTTTGATCGATGAGCGTCCGGAAGAAGTCACGGATATGCAGCGCAATGTCAAGGCTGAGGTTGTTTCTTCCACCTTTGATGAACCTGCTGAACGTCATGTGCAGGTTGCTGATATTGTGATCGAAAAAGCAAAACGTCTGGTTGAGCATAAGAGGGATGTGGTCATTCTTCTTGATTCAATTACGCGTTTGGCGCGTGCTTATAATACGGTCGTGCCTCACTCAGGCAAGATCCTCTCAGGTGGTGTGGACTCCAATGCACTTCATAAGCCCAAGCGCTTTTTTGGTGCTGCACGTAACATCGAAGAGGGCGGTTCACTTACTGTTATTGCGACCGCGCTCGTCGATACCGGCAGCCGCATGGATGAAGTTATTTTTGAAGAGTTCAAGGGGACAGGCAACATGGAACTTCAGCTGGATCGCAGTCTTTTTCAGCGCCGTATCTATCCCGCGATCGATATCAAGCGTTCGAATACACGTCATGAAGAGCTCCTGGTTGATAAAGATACACTCGGCCGCGTGTGGCTTCTCAGGAAAGCTTTCAATGATCTCAATTCAGCGGAAGCAATGGAGCTGTTGATCCAAAAGATCTCACAATCCAAGAACAATGTTGAATTCTTGCAAAATATGAACAAATAAGTTATAATCTCAAACCTTTTTTGGAAAAGCTGTTTATTATCAGGAATCAGGAGAAATAATGAAAGACAAGATCCACCCAGATTATCAGGAAACAACTATCACGTGTGCTTGCGGTCATGTGTATCACACCCGCGCGACCAGGAAGAACATCCGCGTTGAGATCTGCGCGCTGTGCCATCCGTTCTTTACGGGTTCCAAGAAGATATTGGACACGACTGGCCGCATCGAACGCTTCCAGAAGCGTTATGCTAAAGGAAAGTAATCTTCGAAAACTCGGTGAGGCGTCTAAACGCCTCGCCGAGCTTCAGGAAAAACTGGCGGACGCGAATATCATTGCCGACCAGGATGCCTACCAAAAGCTTGCCAAAGAATATGCGGATATCAAGACCGTTGTTGAGGACCATCAGATCTATGATCAGGTGGTTCGTCAGATAGCGGAGGCGAAGCATATCCTTGATACTGAAAAAGACAAAGATCTTCGTGAGATGGCACAGATCGAGCTCGTTGACCTTCAAGAGAGGGAAGAAGAGATCTCGGCGCGCATCAATGATCATTTTAATCCGCAGACCAAAGAGAATGACCGCAATGTCATCATGGAGATCCGTGCCGGGACAGGCGGGCTTGAGGCTAGTTTGTTCGCGAGCGATCTTTTTCGGATGTACAGTAAATATGCAGCGTCCCGTCAGTGGAAAGTGGAGCCTATTGCTGTTAGCGAGGCCGAGAATGGCGCGATCAAGGAAGTGGTTTTTAGCGTCACAGGCAAACGTGTCTGGCAGAGGCTAAAGTGGGAAAGCGGTACGCACCGTGTTCAACGTGTTCCGGCGACCGAAGCGTCAGGCCGTATCCATACGTCTGCGGCGACCGTTGCGGTCATGACCGAGCCCGAGGAAGTGGACCTCTACATTGATCCGAGGGACCTTAAGATCGACGTGTATCGTTCATCAGGCCCCGGCGGTCAAAGTGTTAATACAGCCGACTCAGCCATACGTATCACGCACCTTCCGACCAATACGGTCGTGGTCTGTCAGGATGAGCGTTCACAGCTTAAGAATAAAATGAAAGCCATGCGCGTTCTTCGTGCACGCATGCTTGACGCTAAAAAGCAGGAACGTTTTCAGAAGGAAGCGGCCTTTCGTAAAGCTCAGGTCGGAACAGGTGACCGTTCTGAAAAGATCCGCACCTATAATTTTCCCGACAACCGTGTGACCGATCACCGTGTTGGTTTCACGATGCACAGGCTTCCATCTCTTCTTGAAGGGGATCTCGATGAAATGATCGACGCGCTCCTTAAGGCGGAAGAAGACGCCAACGAGAAGATCTAACCCTAAAACAGCCGCGGGCTTTTTGTATGTCCGATGACGAACTTTTCCTTACAGCCATTTTAAAGTGCAGCCGCAGTGAACTTCTGATCCGTCCAGTTCCTCTTACAGATGAACAGCAAGAGCGTTTTAATGCCATGCGTTCTCGTCGTGCAGCAGGCGATCCTGTTCAGTATATTTGCGGGTTCACTGAATTCATGGGGTATCGCATGGAAGTTGGCCCCGAGGTTCTTGTGCCACGACCGGAGACCGAGGTTCTTGTTGATCTTGTTATTAAGAAGTTGAAGATGTATCCAGAGAGTTTTGTGCTTGATATCGGAACGGGTTCAGGGTGTATCCCTATTTCATTGGCGAAAGAGCTTCCCGCGTGCAGAGCTATTGGGCTTGATATTTCGACGGATGCACTCCATTATGCGCGTCGTAATGTTGTGATCAATGGCGTGGTTGATCGAGTAGAGCTTATTGCGCGCGATGTATTCTGGTTCCTTGATGAAACAAAATACCATTTTGATGCATTGATCAGCAATCCTCCGTATATCCCTTCATCAATGATCGTAGGATTGCCTGTCGATGTGCGTCGGGAACCTATTATGGCGCTTGATGGTGGACCTGATGGTCTTCATTTTTATCGTTTTATTATTCCGGGCGCATTACGCGTGCTTAAGCCCGGCGGTTTTATCGCGTTGGAGTTCGGGGATGGTCAGCTCAAAGAGTTGGAAAACCTCTTTGTCATCACGGGCGGCTGGGATAAAATACAGGTCATAAAAGATAACGCTGGAAAAGACCGCGCGATCATCGCGTGTAAACACAACATATAACCTTTAACCCAAGAAAAAAACATGGACAAGATCATTATTGAGGGCGGGAAACCGCTCAAAGGTGAAGTGAAGATCTCTGGTTCAAAGAACGCCACGCTTCCTGTGCTGGCGGCTACATTATTGACGGATGAAACATGTATTTTGCGCAATGTGCCGAAACTGCTTGATACCAACACCATGATCAAGCTTTTGAAATCACTCGGCAAGGATATCGAGTGGGACAAAGACAAGCTTATCATCATGTCGAACGGCAAGCCGAACCCTGTTGCGGATTACAAGATGGTCTCGACGATGCGCGGGTCTATCTGTGTGTTGGGGCCGTTGTTGACCAAGCTGGGTGAGACCAAGGTGTCCCTTCCTGGCGGTTGCGTTATTGGGGTTCGCCCCGTCGATCTCCATATTAAAGGTGTTGAGGCGTTAGGTGCTAAGGTTACGATCGATGCCGGTTATATCATTGCGAAGTCTAAACGTCTTAAAGGGACCCGTGTTTATCTTGGTGGCGCGGCAGGCCCGTCGGTATTGGGTACAGCCAACATCATGATGGCTGCGACGCTCGCCGAGGGTGAAACGATCATCGAGTGCGCCGCGTGTGAACCCGAGGTTGAGGAACTTGCCAATTTCTTAAATGAAATGGGTGCCCGTATCAGAGGACAAGGCAGTCCCCGGATCATTATTCAGGGTGTCAATAAATTGCACGGCGCTGATTATCGTATGTCAGCTGACCGTATTGAGGCAGGGACATTCATTCTTCTCGCGGGAATGACAAAAAATAGTAATATCGTTATTAAAGACTTCGATTATCATCAACTGACCTCGCTGGACGATGTTCTTAAGAAAGTGGGGGTCATTGTGAAGGTCGAAAAGAATGCTGTGCGGGTTAAGCCACCAAAGGTTCTTAAGCCTGTCAGCGTGACAACGTATCCTTATCCCGGTTTTCCGACGGACATCCAGGCCCAGTATATGGCCATGATGGCGTTGACCGATGGGGTGAGCGTTGTACGCGACACCGTGTTCCCTGACCGTTTCATGCATATTGCGGAGTTGAACCGTATGGGCGCACGCATTCGTCGTGAAGGCGGTAGTGCTATTATCGAGGGGGTTAAAGAGCTTTGCGGTGCGCCTGTAACAGCGTCTGACCTTCGTGCTTCAGCTGCTCTTGTGATGGCTGGTCTTGTAGCGCGCGGCAAGACCGAGATCCGCCGTGTTTATCACCTCGACCGCGGTTATGAGAATATTGATAAAAAACTGATGGCGCTCGGTGCTTCCATCAAACGTGAAAAGGAATGATCAGCTTGACGCGTCGCTGATCTGAATATTTTTATGCTGTTAATGATCGATAATTACGATTCATTCACCTATAACATTGTCCAGTATTTTGCAGAACTTGGGGCAGAGGTGAAAGTGTTCCGTAACGATGCGATCACCATTGACGAGATCCGCGCGCTTAAGCCGGAACGTATTGTCGTTTCACCCGGCCCAAGTAATCCGGAGCATGCGGGCATTTCGGTCGGGGTCATCCGTGAGTTCGCCGGAAAATTGCCGCTGTTGGGCGTGTGCCTTGGACATCAGTCGATCGGCTATGCTTTTGGCGGCAAGATCGTCCGTGCAAAGACGCTCATGCACGGCAAGACCTCGCGCATTAAGCACGACGGGAAAGATCTTTTTAAAGGCCTTTCAAATCCCTGTGTTGCGACCCGCTATCATTCGCTCGTTATTGAAAAAGAATCTTGTCCCGATTGCCTGGAAGTGACCGCTACATCAGAAGATGATCATGAGATCATGGCCGTGCGCCATAAGACATTTCCTTTGTGGGGTGTGCAGTTCCATCCGGAATCGATCCTGACCAAAGAGGGAAAGAAGCTGCTCGGGAATTTTCTGAGCCTCTGACAGAGGTGTCATTATGCGCAACATCCTCGATAAACTTCAGCAAAAAAGAAACCTTACCCGCGGTGAAATGCAGGCCCTCATGACCGAGATCATGTCAGGACGTGCCCCCGAGGAAGATATCCGTGATTTTCTTACCTTCATGAACGACAAGGGGCCGAGCGTTGAGGAGATCTTTTCGGCTGCGGCTGTCATGCGGAAGTTCGTTGTCCCTGTAAAGACGTCGGGCGGCTTGGTGTTCGACGTGGTTGGCACGGGCGGTGACGGTAAGCATACATTTAATATTTCAACGCTCTCTGCGTTCATTACCTCTGCTTGTGGGGTCAAGGTCGCGAAACACGGCAATCGTTCTGTTTCAAGCAGATGCGGAAGCGCGGATGTCCTGGAGGCGTTGGGGGTCAATATCAACTTGCCTCATGAGAAATTAAGTGCGTGCCTTGATGAGGTCGGCCTTGTTTTCTTATTCGCGCAACAGCATCATCCTGCCATGAAACATGTTGCCGCTATCCGTAAGGAGCTGGGGGTAAAGACCATCTTCAATATTCTCGGGCCTTTAACGAATCCTGCAGGAGCAACCCATCAGATGGTCGGGGTCTATAGCAAACATCTGGTGGAACAGTTGGTGTTGGTCCTGAAAGAACTGGGGATCACGCATGCACTTGTGGTTCATGGTGCTGACGGGCTTGATGAGATCACAACGACAGATAAAACTTTTATCAGTGAATATAACGGTCACGATGTGACGTCCTATGAGATCACGCCTGAAGAATTTGGTTTCAACCGTGCGAGCGAGGCTGACCTTAAAGGCGGGGAATCAAAAGAAAATATCACCATTGCGATGGACTTGTTGCAGGGGAAACCGGGTCCGAAACAGGATATTGTCCTCTTGAACGCGGGTTTCTCATTGTATACCGCCGGGAGAGTGGCGACCCCTGAAGAGGGGATCATTCTTGCCCGTGAAACGCTCTTGTCCGGGAAAGCACTCAAACAGCTTGAAGCCTTAAAGGAATTTACTCACCGTGGCTGAAGATTTTTTATCAAAGATCATTGCCTCAAAACGCCTCGAGAATGAGGGCCGCAAGGCCGTGCTTGAAAGCGTTAAGATCAATCTGGATAAAACGACCTATACGCGTTACGGTTTGTTCAAAAAATGCATTTCAGCGCCGGGAAAAATAAATCTGATCGCTGAGATAAAGAAAGCCTCTCCTTCCAAAGGTGTTATCCGGGATGATTTTGATCCAGATGCATTAGGGCGTGTGTATGATAAAGCCAAGGTGGCTGCGATCTCTGTTCTGACGGAAGAAAAGTATTTCCAGGGTAAGGCCGCGTATCTTAAGATGGTGAGCGAGAAGTTCAATACGCCCACCTTGATGAAAGACTTTGTCATTGATGAGCTTCAGCTGTATGATGCGCGTTATTGCGGGGCGAGCGCGGTGCTTCTTATTGTGGCGATCCTTTCGGATGAAGAGATCGTTTCGTTCCTTGAGGTTTGCCGCAGGCTTGATCTTGATGCTTTGGTAGAGGTCCATGATGAAGAAGATCTTACGCGTGCGCTTCATTGCGGGGCTGATATCATAGGTATTAATAATCGCAACCTTAAAACATTTGAAGTGGATCTGGCGACGAGCGAGCGGCTTATTCCGCTTATCCCTAAAGATAAAGTGATCGTGGCTGAAAGCGGGATCAAGACCCACCAAGATGTGTGTCGTCTTAAAGCGGCGGGTGCGCATGCGGTGTTGATCGGTGAGACTTTTTTAAGAGAACGCGATGTGGCGCGTAAAATAAAGGAAGTGATGTATGGTGAAAATTAAGATCTGCGGGATCACCAGTAAGGATGATGCGTTCAAGGCGATCAAGTATGGGGCAGATGCCCTTGGTTTTGTGTTCTGCAAAAAAAGTCCGCGCTATGTTTCACCGTCGCGTGCAAGGAACATCATCGAGATCCTGCCACCATTCGTTTCGATCGTGGGCGTGTTTGTTGATGAGCGCATTGGCGCGATGGCAGAGATCGCCACGTTCTGCGGACTGA
>DYQZ01000058.1 GCA_020719005.1 Candidatus Omnitrophus sp. | reverse complement strand
TGAACTGAATGGAAAAACAAACCCCTAAAGGCTGCTGCGTCAGCATTTCTTGTTTTAACGCTAAAAGTTCCGGGCAAAGGGTCAGGATCGGAGCTTCGAGATCATTAAAAAGCATGTGTGCCGACGTTGAAATATCTTTTTCTTTTAAAGAACGAAGGAGCATCTTAACATCCGCTCTGTGCATTGTCAATCCAGCCTCGACGGATACCTTCTTTGCCGCTGTCTTGGCATAGACAGCATACGCATCTTTAGCCAAGATATGAACGTCGGGCGTTATAACAACATGCCACAATTTTACTTCCGAAGCCAATGGCTTTATCTTTTCTCCCCGGCCTGAACCAAGCGCAAAAGAGGTGTCGTGCAAAAAGAAATTCAGATCACTCCCTAGCCGCGCAGCCAAACGCCCCAGCTTCAGCAAAGAAATGCGAGTATCCCATAAACGGTTCAAGCCCAACAACGCTGTCGCGCCATTGCTTGATCCGCCGGCCAAGCCTGCCGCAATAGGAATGCGCTTCTCAATATGGATCGTCGCGCCCTTCGGAACACCGCATGATCCCCTGAGCATGACCGCAGCTTTATAGACGAGATTCCGTTCATCCAGCGGCACATCAGGGTGGTTTGAGGTGATCACGATCTTCTCATCTTTGCGCGATGCAAAACGCAATGTGTCATGAAGATCAATGCGCTCAAAGATCGTCTCCAGTTCATGAAATCCGTCGGGACGCTTCCCTTTGATCAAAAGCATCAAATTCAGTTTGGCATAAGACTTCAGTAAACAGGATCTCATAAAGAATCATTCATTTCGTTTTGCCAACAGGAACATCCTGTGCTTTCTTCTCATTATTCAACCGCGCACGCAGAGCCGGCTGGTCGGGATCAAGCGCAAGTGACTTCAGCCACTGCGCTTCTGCCAAAGACCTCTCTCCCAATTTGGCATAAACCTCGCCGAGGTGTTCATAGATAGCAGGGTCATCCAACAAGTCCACCGCCGCGCTCAGCTCTCTCAGCGCCTCAACATACAACCCCTTTTGATAATAAACCCACCCTAAACTATCAAGATATGCGGGATTTTTGGGGTCACTCTCAAGTGCGCGTTTAATAAGGCTCTCGGCCTCATCAAGGTTACGGCCTTCTTCGGCATAAGTATAACCAAGACCATTCAAACACGCATCATGAAAAGGGTCAGCCGCAATGCACTGCTGAAAAAAAGGCACCGCACGCGCGTTCTTTCCACCGGCAGCATAATATCCACCCAAAAGATATGCCATATCCGTATCATTCGGCTTAAGCTCAAGCACTTTCTCGAACTGCAAAATGGCTTTATCAACCGCACCGACGGAATAATAGATCCTTCCCAATAAGAAATAAAAATCCCCTGTGGCAAGCACTGACGGAGAAAGCGCCTTGAAGATCGTATCGTATTCTTTGAACGCCTCTTCATGTTTTCCCGAGGAAATATATGCCGTCGCAAGAAGATAGCGGGCATCCCGATCATCGGGCAAGGCCCGAAGGACTTCTTTCAACTGATATATCGCCGCATCGACTGATCCAACGGACAAATAAAGGGACGCCAGGCGTGCGCGGATATCAATGATCCCCGGATCTGCTTCAGTAGCCTTTTCATATTCACGGATAGCGGAAGGGATATCTTCCAAAAGATCGTGGCTCACTCCCATGATGTAGTGAGCCACGCTTTTGGCAGAAACATGTGTTGAAGATGTAGCCGTGCTATCAGAGGGCTTAGCACCGGCAAATGAAGCGGACACCAGACACATAACAAGGCAACAACAAGCACACGTTACAAACATCGTGCTCCGGCGCATGTTCTGCCCCTTATGTGTTAGCGTGTTTCGCGCTTCTTGAGGTGACGAAGGGATTTGCGCAACTTCTTACGCTTGTGAGTTGCGATCTTTCTTAATTTACGTTTTCTTCCGCAAGGCATATGTTCGTTTCCTTTTGTTGGGTTACAGGATAAGTTTGTTCAATGAATATTCAATGATCCCCTGCGCTCCGGCCTCTTTCAACGCCGGAATGATCGAACGGACAATGCTCTCGTCAATGACCGTCTCAACCGCGACCCAACCAGCCTGCGCTAACGGCGCGATAGTTGGATTCTTAAGCGCGGGCAATGTCGTGATGATCTTGTTCAGATTCTTTTCTTCAATGTTCAGCTTTAAACCAACCATATTATTTGCTGCTAACGCACCCTTAAGAAGCATGATGATCTGATCCATCTTCTTGCGTTTCCAGGCATCTTTATTGGATTTCTTATTAGCAATAAACTGGGTGGATGATTCACATAATGTTTCAACGATACGCAGTTTATTGGCACGCAGGCTGCTGCCTGTTTCGGTAAGCTCGACGATGGCATCGACCAGGCCAGTTGCGACCTTAGCCTCGGTCGCGCCCCAGCTGAATTCAACATTCGCCTTTACTTTATGCTTCGCCAGATATTTCTTCGTCAAGCCCACAACCTCGGTCGCAATGCGCTTACCGGCCAGATCCTTCACCGAATGGATCTTTGAATCTTCCGGAACAGCGAGCACCCAGCGCACCTTCGTCGCCGTAGCCTTGGAATAAACCAACTCAGAAAGGATCTCGACCTTAGAGCCGTTCTCCATGATCCAGTCAAAACCCGTGATACCACAATCAAGCGTTCCATCCTCGACGTAGCGGGACATTTCCTGCGCACGCAAAAGCACGAGCGAGATCTCCACGTCATCGATCTGCGGAAAATAAGAACGACTTGAGACGACCATCTTGAAACCAGCCTTGCCGAAAAGAGCAACGGTCGCGTCCTGAAGACTTCCTTTGGGGATACCCAGCTTTAATTTCTGCATATTATCCTTAACTATTAAGAGTCTATTTGTAAAACGGGCGCCATTATAGCCAATCACACCTTTTTCGTAAAGGAAAAAGAAACCGAAAAAAGAAATCCCTCCTCTATTCACAGAAAAACCCTTGTCAGCTTTATGCTCCATCGCTATAATCCCGTTTCAAACTTCTGTTATCTCAACATTCAAACACGAGGTCCTTATGCTTAAAGTTTTTCGCCAGAAAGGCGTTGCCAAAAAAGTCCTTTGGGTCGTCTCCACGATCATTATCATTTCCTTTGGTTTCGGGTTCGGCATGGGCAAATATTCCGATTCCGACAAAATGAACGCTACTGCCGGGAAACTCTTTAGCAAAAAGATCTCCATGAAAGAATTCCGCTCAGAATATATGAACGCCCGCGATCAGGCGATCCTCATGCACGGTGCTGATGTGGATAGGATCATGGCCTTCCTTGATATGGAGACCGAGACCTGGACACGCATCATGCTTCTTAAGGAAGCAGACCGCAAAGGCATCAAGGCCTCTGATAGCGAGGTTATTGCCTTTATTCAATCCATGCCCTTCTTTCAAAGCAAGGGCGCTTTTGACGACAAACTTTATGAGACCATCCTCTCCCATGTCTTTAAACGCATCCCGCGTGATTTTGAAGAAAGCATGCGCGGACAGATCAAGATCATGAAGATGTTCCAGACCCTGACCGGGCATATCGCCATCAGTGATGATGATGTAAAGAAAGAATACGAACGCCGCAACCGCAAAGTAAAAGCAAGCTACGTTCTTCTGCAGCCCAAAGCATTCGCGGGCGCCATCACCCTTGATCCCCAGGAAATCCAGGCTTACTATGATGCGCATCGTCAGGATTTTCTTGTTCCTGAATCGGTCAATACCCGTTACCTGACCATCCAGGTCGCCGAGAAAGCGACTGCTGAGGAAAAGAAGACAGCATCTCTTAAAGCCAATGAACTTTATACCAAGATCAAAGCAGACGGTGATATCGATGCAGCCGCTAAGGCCGCTGGTCTCAAGATCAAAGAAAGCGGACGCTTCAGCATGGATACCCCTGACCTAGAACTGGGCTGGCCTCTTGATGTATTCCAACAGGTTTTTCAGGCCGGCACGAACGATGTGCTGGGACCCGTCGAATCCAAAGAAGGTTTCGTGGTCATCAAGGTCATTGAAAAGAACGTGGCCTATATCCCTGACTTTGAAAAAACGAAAACCTCTGTCGCAGATAAGATGACCGAGGAGCGTGCTCTAAAGATCGCCAAAGAAAAAGCCGAAAGCCTGCACACCGAATTAGCCCAGAAGATACAAAGCGGACTTTCTTTTTCTACCGCTGCCAAAGAAGCGAATGTCGTTGTTAAGACCACGCCTTTCTTTGGTATGGGTGATTATCTTGATGAGATCGGTATTTCAGAAGACTTTGAATCCAGCGCGTTCGCTCTTAATAAAGACGCGGCGTTAAGCCGTGTGGTGCTGACCGCCAAGGGTCCCGCCATCATTCATTTCGATGAAGAACAGCCGGCAGATATGAAAAAGTTCGAGGAAGTAAAGAAAGACTTCAGCGCATCGTTCCATCAGGAAAGACGCACCTCGATCATGAATGATATGATCAGTGATGTCCGCAGTAGAGCCCGTCTAGAAAGCATGCTCGATACGGTCAAAAAATAAGATCATTGCTATAAAACAAGAAACCCCCTTAAGGCTTTCGGCATTAAGGGGGTTTTTCTTTCTCATAATATGTATTTTAGGATGTTTCTTTCAATATCCAGTCCAGATAAGACGGGCTTCCATCGACAATGGGTAGCGCAATGATCTCGGGCGTGTCATAACTATGCAGGCGCTTAACTTCGTCACTCAAGGCTTTAAACAACGGCTGACGGGTCTTGATAACCATCAGAGTTTCCTGATCATCCGCCAATTTCCCCTGCCAGCGATAAATAGACCGCACGTTCTTAACGATATTACAGCATGCCGCCAACTTTTTATCGACCAGAGAATGCGCGATCAGCACCGCCGCCTCTTCATTCTTTGTTGTGACCAGAACGACCATAAAAGACATACCCACCGCCTCTTTTATAACACGATCACACTAAGCAAACGGCCGGAGCATTCAGCTTCACGGCGAAAAGAGAAGAATCTGTCGCTGTCGGCGAAGGTGCACAGGCCGCAGTCTGAGATATGTGTGCGCGCGACGCCACTCGTCAATAACTGACGTATATTGGCTCCGCTCAAGTCCAGATGAAGACCGCCGTGTTGCAGATGAACATCCTCGGGAAAATACGCTCTGAAATCTTCGCCGACCTGATAACTGGGACGCCGGATACAGGGGCCGACCGCCGCGCGGATATCATAGGGCTTGCAGCCGTATTCTTTTCCCATGAACTCAACGGTCTTGGCGGCGATCTTCAAATATGAACTTTTCCAGCCAGCATGAACAGCGGCGACCACTTTCTTAACAGGATCGACCATGAGCAAAGGCAAACAATCTGCCGTGCGTATCGCGATCGGAAGACCAACAACATTGGTCACGACCGCATCCGCCTCGAATACGCCCCGCTTAAGAACATCCTTCTCAGTCACGTTCCAGATAACATCCCCGTGGACCTGCTTAGGAAAGATCAACTTGTCTACGTTTGGAATGACGGCAGAAATAAGTGCTGAACGCTGGCCCTCGTTCAAGCCAAACCCATTCGTGAAATCTTTGAAGAAATCGACCGACCGGTCAGAGGTGAACGCTTTAACATCCAAATGATCTGTATAATCGACGAATGCCATTATTGTTCTCCTTCTGCCAAAGGCGCGGGCTCAACAACATTTTCCAGACGCCCCTTACGGTACTCTTCAATGTGCCGGAGTTTTGTATCAACATTCTTGAAACTCACATCACGCACATCCGTATATTTCTCCTCGAGTTTCCGGATAAGCGCACCAATGTCCTCGAAACGCGTCTTGAATGTATCGAAATGTTTCGTGAAAAGATCAATATGTGAAAGGATCTTCTTGATATCTTTCTCAAACCTGAAATGTTCATGCGCCTGACGCACGACGGACAAAATAGCATACAGTGTGAACGGTGAGCACAACAGGATCTTTTCTTTAAGAGCCTCATCCATGATCCCCGGCTCCGCCTCATGGATGAACGCAAAGACCTGTTCATTGGGAATAAAAAGAAGCACGAAATCCAGTGTATTCTCCGCCGGGTTAATATATTCACGCGACTGAAGCTCCTTCATCCGCGCCCGGACATTTTTAAAAAAATCCTTCTTCGCCGCATCGCGTTCAAGATCACTTGCGGCATTGGCCATCTTCAAGTAATTATCAAGGGGGAATTTCACATCCATGTTCAATTTCTTGCCATCGGGAAGAAGAAAAATAAAGTCAGGACGGGTTGAGGAGGACGCCTGTGCCGTCTGTTTAAGGTAATTGATCCCCTCTAAAAGCCCGGCATAAGAAACAATGTCCTCGGCCATGCGCTCGCCCCACTGGCCGCGCAATTTCACATTGCCCAAAATGTTGGTCAGTTTTCCCGTCGTATCTGAAAGGCGGAGTGTTGCCTGGGAGGCGTTTGATAATTCTTTCTCGATCTGCCCGAATTTAGTGGCACGGTCATTCTCCCACTGACGCAGAAGGTCCTGATAGGTCTTAAGCTTTTCCTCGAGCGACCGAACCAACCCTTCAAGGGCCATGCGCCGTGTTTCTTCAGAAACAAGCGACCTGGCCTGCTCACTTTTAGACTGATCAGCGGTCACGCGTAACATTTCTTCAATACGGGAATTTTGCCTGAGGATGAGCACTGCCAATGCCAGGATGACACAGGCAGCAATACCAAGAACAACGGAAACAACCATGCGGGGACCTCAAAAAACAATATATTATTTAGCGATCAATGACGTGATCAGCGTAAGGAATTTTTCGAAATCAACCGGCTTGACCATATAATTCAAGATACCACGACGGGCAAAAATAGGGCGATTTTCCTCATGAGCGGTCAGCACAATAACAGGGATATGTTTGTAGGCATCGATCTTTTTCATTTCAAGGAGGAATGTATAACCATTCATCTCAGGCATCTCAACATCAAGAACGATCAGGTCTATGCCCTCTTTCTTTAACACCTCAAGTCCTTCATAACCATCGTGCGCTAGCGCGACCTCATAGCCATTAGCAGTCAAACGGCTTTCCAGCAACCTAAGCTCGACCGGATCATCATCAACAACCAGGATCTTCTTTGCCATAAATAGTGTCCCTGAACTTTGTTTTTCTTTTCTTATCCGCTAACGCTGCTGTTATCTTCTCGTCAAAGCGTCCGATACGACGTCCAATGATCTCATCGATCTCTTGCGACGGAACTCCATGACGCGCCAATAACATCAGCGCATGGATAATGATATCCGCCGTTTCTGCACGCCAATGAGCGTCTTCTGACTTCAAGAGCATCCGCACTTCATCAACGTGTTCAGCCAACGACTTGAATGTATAACCATCTGCACCATGAAGATCAAGGTGCAGTTCAGATGCCAGACTATTAAGATGTTCTATTTTTTTAAAACGATCAATATCGATAAAACACCTCCTTTACTTATTAAAGTATACCATTGAATTCCCGCGCATGAACAGCGGAATTCAAAAGCCTTTCAGGTCCCTACAAACCCTCTGCAGAAAGCCCATCCCATGTCCCGTCAGGCTTAAAGAACACATACACCTTTGGCGTCACTCCCCTGTCTATGGCATGACGATAAAGCCAGCCTTCCTGCTGTTGATCATGCCGCGAGATCTGTTTAATAAGAACCGGCCGGCCAAACTCTTCTGTGAATTTGTTACGGTCATACCCTTCAAACGATGCCTTGGAACGCACCCGTGTCAAAAGCATATCCACACGGGCATCTGCAGCCTGCACATCAGCCTGTATCGCATCACGCTCGTCGGAATATTCCTTAAGCGTAAGCGCCTCATCCAAGCTCCCGACCACAGCACAAGAGGATGCTGTAAACAAAAATGACGCCGCGATCAGCACCGAAAGAACATTCTTCATGCCGCTTTACGCCCGCCCATGTATTTAAAACATTTCTCCACATGCCCTGCCGGGACCTTAGCGGTAAAAAGACTGACAATGACCGCGACCAGGATAGACAATAACGGTGCGACCACCACCGGATCAACAACGGTCCAAGGCCTGCCAAGAAGGGTCGGAACACCAAAGAGTGCTTTGCATAGGCCGATCGCCTCCGCTTCTTTCTTATGAATGAACAAGAACCAAAGTGCGGTCGTAAAGAATCCGGTCAACATCCCGGATATAGCCCCTGCCTTGGTCATGCCGCGCCAGAAAAGTGCGCCTCCATAAACCGCGAGGAACGTGCTCGCGCAAAGGCCGAAGAACATAGCCGTCGCGATCGCCACAATGCCCGGCGGTAAATTATATGCAAGGATAACGGCGATAATAACACCGATGGTGATGCCAAGACGCGTGGCCAACACCGTAAGGTCGGTGCGTTTTCCTTTAAGCAATGTCTTTTCAAAAAGGTCGCGGCCAATGGCTGTACCCATGGCATGGAACTGTGAACTTGAGGTGGACATCGCGGCTGACAACAAAGTGAGCATGAAAAGATAAACAAACCACGTCGGCATCGCGCTATTGATATAAAGCGGGATGATCTTATCGATATTGCCACCCGCCGCAACCATCGCGATATTAT
>DYQZ01000057.1 GCA_020719005.1 Candidatus Omnitrophus sp. | reverse complement strand
GACGCAGCGCGTAATTTTAAAAGAACATCCGCCAACACCCCGCCGCGCCAATGATCAAACACATAATCAGGCCTTGATAAAGGCACTCCTGTCACGAACGGCACGACCTGCCAATGATCTCCATCCACCTCAACAACATGCTCATGTTGAGTACTATCTCTCAAGTAAGGTACCGCCTTATTAAGTCCCGCCGAGTTCAACAAATCTATCACATGCGCCATATGACGTTTATGCGCTATCAAGGGCGATGCCACCTGCTCGAGGACAAAAAGCTTCCCATTCACCCCTTCCCCAACAACACGATATTCCGTACGCTCCGGGCTTCCGGCGATCGGAAGATCTTCCCGCAACACAAGCCCTTCAAGACCAAACACACATCCGATCTTCTTAATATCCTTCTTCTCGCTCACGCCACTCTCCTTAACTTGGCCACAAAGAACCCGCTCCTGCCTTCCTGCGGCAGAACGCGTACGCATAAAGAAACATCATGCATGTAAGCACGGCCGTTCCATTCTTTAAGACATGGATAACATGTTATCCCATCGACAGCGGCATTTTCAAGAACAAAAGTCATTTTGGTCTTTCTCAAAAACCAATCAACAACTTCCTCATTCTCCTCGGGCGCGAAAGTACATGTCGAATAAACCAACACGCCGCCCACCTTAAGCCCCCTTGAAGCATTAAGCAGGATCCCCTTCTGCTTATGGCTCATTTCCTTGATCTTATGCGGACTCCAATAGCCCATACTTTTCTTATCAAAACTTTTGAACCGTCCTTCAGATGAGCATGGCGCATCGACAAGGACCCGATCGAACACCTCTTCTTCAAACTTTATTCGACGCGTATCAGAAAATTTTATCTCAACATTCATTACCCCGAGCAAAGAACACACAGATTTTAACTTGTAAAGACGAGCCTTCACTGCCTCGATCGCCATGATCCTGCCTTTATTGTTCATCATCATGGCCATCTGACTCGTTTTACTCCCGGGCGCCGCACAAGCGTCAAGGATAACCTCTCCTTCACGCGGTGCCAACACTGTCACCGGGATCATACTTGATAAAGCCTGAATATAGACCGCTCCCTCGCTTGTCAAAGGATGCATCACGAACTTTGGACGATCCTCGACATCAAGCACAAAAGCTGCGTCATTCCACGGAACAGGACGCAAGGAAAATCCATCCTGATCCAGGCGCTCAAAAACAACAGGAACAGTTGTTTTTAGGGTGTTCACACGAAAAGAAACAATATCAGGAATGTCGAACGAACCAAGGACCTGTTCTAATACCGACGACGGAAGGATGCGCGTGAGGCGATCAATGAATACAAGGGGCAACGGCATGAAACGACCATTCAGATTCAGACAACATTAAGAAGCTGTTTGGCTTTATCAATAAGATCCGCTGAATTAAAAGGCTTATCAAGACAATAATCGACACCGAGAGCGAGTAAACGCGCCTTGTCACCTTCTTCAAAATAAGCAGAGACGGAAATGATCTTAGTATGTTCACAGTTGGCAGAACGCTTGATCTTTTGCGCTACTTCATAACCATTCATGCCAGGCATTTTCATATCCAACACGACAAGGTCAGGCTTGAAAATAAGAAGCTTGATGCCTGCTTCAAAACCGTCATAAGCCACATCGATCTCAAACGCCTGCTCTTTCTTGAAAAGACGTTTGATCGAATTGACCATGTTCGCATCGTCATCCACAATAAGGACTTTACGCAAACTTCCACGACTAGATAAATGTTCAGGAATAGGCATATTATATTGCTTAAGGAAAGCGATGAAATCATCTACATTCACACGGCTATGATTTCCCGGTGTGCGATACGCCTTCAGCTTTCCATCATGCACCCACTGCAAAACAGTGCGCAAATGGACGTGACAAAAATCCGCGATCTCACCCGTTGTTAATGGCTTTTCATTAGACATAATCACATGTTCCTATTTTTCGCATTTCTCTACTATAGTATAAAGATACTGGATTATTGAAATATTGTCAAGCAACGCGGCCTTCCCTACGCACCATCTTTTAACTTCTCAATGTTTTCCTTTTGTCCAAGCAAGACAAGAACATCGCTATCTTTGATCAAATACTCACCGGTCGGGATAATATTGACCTGATCCGTAATGACATCTTTGATCGCAATGATCTGGACCCCGAATTTATTAATAAGATCGATCTCTTTAAGTTTCTTGCCAATAAAAGCTTGCGGCGGTGCTAATTCCACGATCGTATACCCTTCGATGAACGGGATAAAATCGATCATATTAGGATTCGCGATCTGACGCGCGATATTGATCGCAAGATCCTTCTCCGGGAAGAATACTTCTGTGATCCCCATTTTCTCGAGAATGCGCCCATGAGCCTCACTCAACGCCTTGGCATAGATCTTTCTAACGCCAAGATCTTTGACATTAAGCGCAGTAAGGATCGAATCACTGAGGCTAGAACCAATACATACGATAACAAGATCTGCCTGTTCCACACCGATCGCCTGAAGAGCTGACATATCTGTCGCATCGGCGACAATGGCCTGGGTCGCATGAGCCTGAACTTCCTGCACTCTCGCCGCATTCTTATCAATGGCGACAACCTCATAACCCTTCGTGTACATCTCTTTAGAAAGGAAATTGCCAAAGTTACCTAACCCGATGATCACGACCTGTTTCATATGCTCTCCTTACGTTGACTGTTCCAGGAAAAAGAACAGACATTAACCGATCATCACATTCTCTTCAGCATAATGGAACTTCTTCGCACGACGATTACTAATGGTCAATGCCAAAGTTAAAGGACCAAGTTTACCAATGAACATCATAATGCACAAGATGAATTTACCAACATCCGTGAGCTTTCCCGTTATCCCTGTAGAAAGTCCGACCGTTCCAAAAGCACTCACGGTCTCAAACAAAAGGTCCAGGAACTTACCGCGCCCCATACCTACCGCAGGATTGAACTCTTCCGCCATTTCAATAGCCATAGAACACACAAGGATCGCTAAAGCACTCAAGAAAACAGCACTGACCGCTTTTTCCATGGATGTCCTGGTCAGGGAACGGTAAAAAACCTGCGAACGATCCTCTCCTTTTACATGAGATAACCCCAAAAGCATCAGCACACTGACCGTCGTTATCTTAACACCACCACCGCATGACCCGGCACCAGCACCAATGAACATAAGAATAATAACAAAAAAGAGAGTCCCATTAGAAAGCATGGCCTGATCGATCGTATTAAACCCGGCGGTACGCGCTGTCACAGCCTCAAAGAACGAGGCCAGGATCTTTTCATTGAGCGGCAAGTTCAATAATGAATTCTTCATTTCCATCCAAAAGATCACACCCGTACTGACCAATAGCAAAATGATCGTGCTAGCCAACACAAGTTTTGACTGCAGGCTCAACTGACGCCAGAAAGATCCTTTTGTACGGATCGCCCGCTTAATATCAAAAAAGACAAGAAACCCGATCCCGCCAGAAATAATAAGACCGGGAACGACAAGATTTACAAGCCAATCCCCCCGATAATCCATCAAATTATTAGGGAACAAAGAGAAACCTGCATTACAAAACGCACCCACAGAATGAAAAATAGCTAGATACGCAGCACGCGGCCATTCAAATTGCTGAACAAAACGAAAGAACAAAAGGACCGCGCCTATCCCTTCGATCATGAAAGTGAACAAAAGCACGTCAAAAAGAATGTCAATCGGCTTACGCTCACCAGTCTGTGTGTAGGTATCTTTAATGGTCATCCCGCCGACGATCCCAGCCTTGCGGCCAGCCATCAGGATAAAAAGGGTCGAGAACGTCATGATCCCCACCCCCCCCATCTGAATAAGGAGCATGATGATGAGCTGTCCCCAGAGCGTAAAATATGTTCCGGTATCAACCACACCAAGGCCAGTCACACTTCCTGCGGAGACACATGTGAATAAAGCATCAATAAAACGGATATTGCCGCCAGTAACAGCAAAAGGCATTTTAAGAAGCATCGTGCCGGCCATGATAAGCAGTGAGAAGCTCGTGACTGCCACGCGTGTAGGGGAACGAAAGAAATGCTGTGATATATACAAGGGTATATTCATATATCGGTAGCATTTAAATTAACACATTAAGAAAAAATTCTCTAACGCTAATTGAGGAATTTAGAAAAATACTCCGAAGGGATCGTCATCAAAAAGCAACTTATGGCAGCGCAACAGGATAAGAGGACGAGTCTATGGTATCCACCAATAAGGAAACAATATTTCGATGCACTTCTAATAACCCATTCCCCTTTAGAAAGAAAATGACCGGTGGCTCGGCAAGAGGTCTTAATTCGACCTTCCCTGGCGTCAAGGAAGAGATCAATGATGCATGATCCGGCAAAATACCCATATAACCTTCTGCGGCGGGAACATAAAGGTATTTTACGTCCCCGTCGAAAAGGATCTTTTCTGCGGACAGGATACTGAGATGGAAAGAGCCCTTATTCATGATCAGCTTGCCCTTAATACTTTGGCTTTTTCCATGGCCTCTTCGATCGTACCGACCATATAGAACGCCTGCTCAGGCAGACCGTCCAACTCACCGGAAAGGATCATATCAAATCCCTTCACCGTATCTTCAAGCTTAACATAACGGCCCTTGATACCCGAAAAATTCTCTGCCACGAACATGGGTTGTGAAAAGAACCGCTGAACTTTGCGCGCACGATACACTGTCAGCCTATCCTCCTCGGCAAGTTCATCAATACCCAAAATGGAAATAATATCCCTCAAGTCCTTATAACGCTGAAGCATTTTCTGGACCGCAAGTGCCACACGGTAATGATCCTCACCAATGATCTGGGGATCAAGCATGCGTGACATCGAATCCAACGGATCGATCGCCGGATAAATACCAAGCTCTGCGATCTGACGCGAAAGAACGATCTTGGCGTCCAGGTGAGAAAATACCGTGGCCGGTGCCGGATCGGTCAAGTCATCGGCCGGAACATAAACAGCCTGCACCGAGGTGATCGAACCCTGACGGGTAGTCGCGATACGCTCCTCGAGCTGGGCCACTTCTGTTGCAAGTGACGGCTGATATCCGACGGCTGAGGGCATACGACCAAGAAGCGTCGAGACCTCAGAACCTGCCTGCACAAAACGAAATACATTATCCACAAAGAAAAGAACGTCCTTCCTTTCCTGATCGCGAAAATACTCTGCCATGGTAAGCGCAGAAAGTGCCACGCGGAAACGCGCGCCCGGCGGCTCATTCATCTGACCAAAAACAAGTGCCGTCTTTTCCAGAACGCCAGACTCTGTCAGTTCCAAATAAAGTTCATTCCCTTCTCTAGTGCGTTCCCCAACCCCACCAAAGACAGACACACCACCATGCTCTGTGGCGATCGTACGGATCAGTTCCATCACAACAACCGTCTTACCGACACCGGCACCGCCGAAAAGACCGATCTTCCCCCCTCTAGGAAGAGGCGCCAAGAGATCGATAACCTTTAATCCTGTCGGAAGAATATTGGAAATGGACAGCTGTTCTTCAAAGCTCGGCGCTTCACGATGGATCGGAAGCGTTTTGGAAGGGTCCTTAACACTCCCTTTCCCGTCGATCGTCTCCCCAAGCACGTTAAAGATACGGCCTAATGTCTGCGGCCCCACCGGAACTGAGATAGGGGCCCCTGTATCGCTCCCCTTCATCCCGCGAACAAGCCCATCAGTCGATCCCAATGCGATACAACGCAATGTGTTATTACCGATCTGCTGTGCCACTTCAAGGGTAAGATCGATCCCTTTATCAGGATATGCCACCTTGATCGCGTTAAGCAGATTAGGAAGCTCGTCGTGTGCGAAACGAATATCCACGCTCGGCCCGATAACCTGAATGATCTCTCCAATAGCCATAACTTTATCCTTTCAATGCCTCGGAAGACGAAATAATCTCGATCACTTCTCTTGTAATTGTTGCCTGACGCAATTTATTGCGCATCAAGACAAGATCCCCCATCAATTCTTTAGCGTTATCTTTTGCCCCCCGCATCGCCACCATGCGTGCGGAATATTCAGACGCAAAAGACTCCATGCACATGAGCCTCAATTTATTTGAAACATACATCGCCAAGACATCGCTGATACCACTGCCAGAGCCTGTTTCCAGCATAAAATCCCCGTTATGCTCTGCCGGCGGAACTTCGACCGATAACAACTTTTTAACAACAGGTTCATGCTTCATGGCATTAACAAAAAGGGTGTGCGCCACATGAACTTCAGATACTTTACCTTTTAAGAAATCCTCACTCACCGCCTGATAAACAGGCATATGAAAATCTGATCTTAATTTTCCATGCAACGCCGGGAAAATACGTTCGATCACTGCATTACGTCTTTTATAATGTCCCGAGGCTTTACGCCCCATCAAATATAACTGGAACGATCTCCCCGGATGCGCTGCGATAAAACGGTCTGCCGCACGCAAAACATGGTCATTATAAATACCGCATAATCCCGTCTCTGAAGTAACAACAACAAGTCCCCATTTCCCCTGGCTTTCATTCAAGGATGGCTTGATAAAAGGATGCGCCATTTCCTCTTCACCAGAGCGGATCAAATTAAAAGCGATCGATTCCAACTTCTTGAAATAAGAGCGCGACATTGAAAGTGGTGATTCAATGGCTTTATATTTAGACATTGAGACCATTTCCATTGCACGGGTCACCTTCCAGGTGCCCTCAATAGAACGGATGCGCGTTTTTAATTGCCTAAGCTGTTGGGACATGGATCATTTCCGGTTGGCGGACTCCTTGAATTCCACAATAGCTTTTCTCAAAACCTCTATTGCATCCTGTGACATATCGCCCGTCGTTTCAATGCCATTTCCAACACCCGGATAACTGGCGTCCATGAATGATAAGAAGCCATTAAGGAATTTCCTAAAAGAAACCACGGGAAGCTCATCTAAGAATCCGTTGGTGACGGCATACAAGATCATGACCTGCTTTGACAAAGAAAGAGGCTCATACTGACCCTGCTTTAAGACCTCCACGACGCGCTCGCCACGGTTGATCTGATCCTGCGTCGCCTTATCAAGCTCAGAACCAAACTGCAAGAACGTCACAAGTTCACGATACTGTGCCAAGTCCAAACGGATCTTACCCGAAACCTTACGCATGGCCTTGGCCTGCGCCTTACCGCCGACGCGGGAAACAGAAAGCCCAACGTTGATCGCAGGACGCACCCCGGAGAAAAAGAGATCTGTCTCCAGATATATCTGCCCATCAGTAATGGAAATAACATTGGTCGGAATATAACTCGTGATGTCCCCGCCCTGTGTTTCAATGATCGGCAGTGCGGTTAATGATCCAGCCCCAAGCTTGTCTGATAATTTAGCTGAACGCTCAAGCAGACGGGAATGAAGATAGAAAATATCACCTGGATACGCCTCGCGTCCCGGCGGACGACGAAGCAAAAGAGCCAGCTGACGATACGCCTGCGCATGCTTGGAAAGATCATCATAAACAACCAGCACATCCTTGCCCGCGAACATAAAATCCTCACCCATCGCACAACCGGCAAACGGTGCCAGGAACTGAGAGGAGGCCGTGCTTCTGGAAGACGCACTAACAACAGTCGTATATTCCATCGCCCCATGCTTTTTTAATGTCTCCACCACCGCGACGACACTTGATATTTTCTGACCTATGCCAACATAAACACAATAAACATCCTTACCCTTTTGATTAATGATCGCATCGATCGCGATCGCCGTCTTTCCTGTCTGACGGTCCCCGATGATAAGCTCACGCTGACCACGGCCGATCGGGATCATGGAGTCCACTGCCTTGATCCCTGTCTGCAAAGGCGCATTGATCGGCTGACGTGAAATAACATCCGGCGCGCGGAACTCGATCGGACGGTATTTATCCGTCACGATCGGCCCTTTCCCGTCAATAGGAACGCCAAGCGCATTGACCACACGCCCTTTCAGAGCTTCCCCAACTGGAACTTCCACAACCTTACCCGTACGCTTGACCGTATCCCCTTCACGGATCGTTCGATCCGCATTATCACGACCAAAGATAATGACACCAACGCTATCTTCTTCGAGGTTCACTGCCATCCCGGCCACACCATTAGGGAACTCAACGATCTCACCGACCATGACATCATCAAGGCCGTAAATACGGGCGATCGCGTCCCCTACCTGAATAACCGTTCCAACAGATTCTGTCTTTAACTGGGTCCTGAAATTATCCAGTTCTTTTTTTATGATCGACGTTACTTCTTCGGGTTTTAAGTTACTCATCGCACCACCTGGGTTTTCAACAATTTATTTTTTAATTCCTGTAATTTATGACGAACAGATCCGTCGATAACGCTATTGCCGACAATGATCTGAACTCCACCCAACAGATCAGGATCAAGTTCCAAATAAAGGTTCACTTTCCTTGATATCCGCGCTTCGAGCTTATCCTTGATGATCTGCACCATTTCCAATTCAAGAGGGAATGTAGAACGCAACACAGCATCCACCACATCCCCGTGAGCATAGACAACACGGATATGATCCGAAATAAGGAGCAAACTCGTCAGACGCGATTTATGGATCAAATATTTTAGAAAATCCCGGGTCTCTTCAGAATAATTCTCTACAAAGACACGGTCGATCACACGTGCCTTGTCCGACAACGGGACTTCAGGCGCTTTAAGGAACTGATCAAGGTCCGGATTCTCGCGCAGCAGCCAACGCAGGCTTTTCATTTCATCGACGACCTTGCGCACCCCGATACGGGGTGACGCA
>DYQZ01000011.1 GCA_020719005.1 Candidatus Omnitrophus sp. | reverse complement strand
ATTTTAATTAGATAGAAGTTGGAGTTGTTGTTTTCAACAATTCAATGATGCGCGCAACCAATTCTTCAAGCCCATCACGTTCCTGAGCCGAGATAGCAATTATATCAGAACCGAACTTCTTTTTGAAACGCTTCAAATTCTTCTTCGAATCCGGCAGGTCCATTTTATTGGCGACGATCAATTTGTGTTTATGCGCCAGAAGGTCGCTGTATTCCTCAAGTTCATGCGTGATCTTTTCATAATCATCAACAGGGTCACGGTCTTCACTGCCGCCCATATCAACAATATGCACAAGGATCTTGGTGCGCTCGGCATGCTTCAGGAACTGGATCCCAAGCCCTTTGCCCAAATGAGCGCCCTCGATCAAGCCCGGAAGATCGGCCATGATAAAACTGCGCATATCAGCTTCCACGATCCCCAGCACAGGCTGTTTCGTCGTAAAAGGATAATTCGCGATCTTGGAACGGACTTTGGAGATAGCACAGATAAGCGTGGATTTCCCGGCATTAGGAAATCCGATCAACCCGACATCAGCAATAAGCTTAAGCTCCAGGCGGATCATCTTGGCTTCACCCTGGGTCGGCGGAACAGGCGTCCTGCGACGGATATTCCCGACACCGCCACGACCGGCTTTGGCCACCACGACCTGATCTCCTGCAGTGCTAAGATCACGGATCAAAAGCCCTGTTCCCTCATCCCACAGGACAGTGCCCACAGGGACGCGCAAGAGAACATCTTTCCCGCTATAGCCTGTTGAGCCTTTGCTGGAACCATGTCCGCCGCGTTCACCTTGATAATGTTTTTTGAAACGGAAGTCCAAGAGGGTCTGGATATGCGGATCAGCGACAAAAATGACATCGCCTCCCGGACCGCCATCCCCACCATCAGCACGGGGATAACGCATCCAGAGATCGCGGTAGTGGCTTTCGCAGCCCTTACCGCCGTCTCCGGCTTTGACCTGGATACTTGCGGTGTCAACGAAAGCCATGAGCTGTATTAGGCGGAGATCTTGGAGACCTTGAGCGCCGTCAATTCCTGACGGTGTCCGGTCTTCTTACGCCAATCCTTACGCTTGCGGTAAACGAATTTGACATCTTTGGCATCACGCAAATGACGAATGACCTCAAACGTCACTTTGGCACCCTTAACGAACGGGTTACCGACTTTGACATTGTCACCATCAGCGACGAGAAGAACATCACTCATATCGAACGTCTCACCAACCTTGGCTTCAAGCTTGGGAGATTCGATGATTTCACCTTCAGCGATCTTATACTGGAAAGACCCGAGATCAACAACTGCGTACATAAACCCCTCCGAAACGATGTTAATTCAAACCCTTTGTTTGAAAGAGCCTATATTATATGTAAAAACCTTTTTTTGACCAGCACTAATTTTAACGGCCTTATTCCAGGGTTAATCGATCCTTATTTTGCCGCGGCCATGGCAGTAAGGGCATTCCGAGAATTTAATGGATTCAAGGGTCTTGCCTGTGCGCTCGCGGGTCATTTCAACAAGCCCAAGGTTCGAGATCTTGTTGACCTCGGTCTTGGCCATGTCTTTGGAAAGTTCATTGCGCAGGCAATCCACCACTTTACGCTTATGCTCCTCACGCATCATATCAATGAAATCAATGACAATGATACCGCCCAGGTCGCGGATACGCAGCTGCCTGGCGATCTCAGGGGCAGCTTCCATATTCACGTTGAACGCGGCATCTTCAGGCGACGCCGATGTTTTATAGCGGCCGCTGTTAACGTCGACCACAATGACACCTTCCGTCGGCTCAATGACAATATGAGCGCCTGTCTTAAGATGCACCCGCGCGTCATAAATTTTCTCAAGCTCGCCCGCCACCTTGTGGGCTTCAAAAATATCGACTTCGGCCGTGTAGTGATGGATCTTTTTTAAAGCACTTTTATCAACGAGCGCTTCAATATATTTGCAGATCTTCTCATACTCTTCTTTGGAGTCCACATAAATGCCGTTGATGTCATTGCGGAAATGATCGCGCACGACCTTCCAGATAATGTCGCCTTCTTTATAAACGAGATACGGCGCTTTCTTTTCTTTTGCCAACTTTAAGACCTTCAGCCACTTTTCATAAACGAATTTCGCGTCATTCAATAATTCTTTCTTGTCCTGCCCAGCAGATACGGTGCGGATAATGAAACCGCCGTCCTTAAGTGCATCCGCATCTTTAAAAATATCCCTTAAACGCTGGCGCTCCTCGGGTGAGGAGATCTTCTGCGACACGCCCAGATGTTTGTCATACGGCATAAAAACGACAAAGCGGCCAGGAATGGACAAATGGGTCGTAAGGCGGGCGCCCTTTGAACCAAAGGGATCTTTCTCGACCTGCACCAGCACTTCCTGCCCTATCTTGAGTGAAGCGTTCTTCCCGCGTCGTTGATCACGTCCGCGATCATCACGGCGAACATCTTTTTTCTCTTCCTTTTTCTCATCCTTCTTTTCTTCCTTGCCCTTGCGGTTCAGGATCCTGTCGAGAAAGCTGAGCGGGGACGGCAGAGAAAGCGCGGCAGATGGCGCCGACATGGCGGCCGGGACCGCTGCCGCAGGCACAACAGCCGGTGCGTCAGAGAAAATATCAACGTTCGGATGATCCGCATCCGTCAAATACAAAAAGCCATTACGCTCTTGGCCTATATTGACGAACGCGCCATTGATCGACGGAAGGATGGACTCGACCTTGCCTTTGTAGATGTTGCCCAGACTGGACTGATAGCGATCAAGCTCAATATAAAAATCATCAAGCCTTTTGTTGTCAACGACAGCAACGCGACGCTCGCCGTCAGCAACGTGAATTAAAATATCCCTTGGCACACGCACTCCTTAAAATATAAAAATGTTTATAACTCAATTCTATTTCCACGCCGTTATCTGCTTATTTAGCAGAACGGGGAGCCTCAACGGACTGAACGGTCACTTTAACAGCGTCACCGGTCTTGCTGCCATTTGCGCCCTGTGCAGGATCCCCCACTATGACAGGGTCCATACCAGGAGTAATAATGCGCGGTGTTAAAAAAATCATCATCTCGGTCTTCCTAATCGAATCGGTCTTATGCTGGAACAATTTTCCAAGGAACGGAATGCTGCCCAAAAAGGGGACTTTCTGAATCGTCTTCGTCTTCTTATCCTTGATCATCCCTGCGATCACCAGTGTTTCGCCATCTTTGATCATGACATTGGTCTTGGCTGACTCCATGCTCAAGACAGGCACATTCGTTGGGTCTCCCGTCCCAAATGAAAAAGGCACAGTTCCAGCTTCATCTGTAATCACAGGCTCAATATCGAGCGTGATCATCCCCTTGCCGTTCATATGCGGTGTCACACTAAATACCATGCCATACTCAATATATTCCCACCCAGAAACAGTCAGCTTATCCTGCGTATCGCTATAACTGTATTTTGGCAACGGGTACTTGCTGCCAACGCTGATCTTCGCCGGTTGATTGTCCAATGTAACGATCTTAGGATTAGAGACCACATTCGTGTTCGTACGGCTTTGCAACATATCGAGCGTCATGCTGAGCATATCCGCACTGATGATCCCGTAGGTCATATCAACACCCGCTCCGGGCGCGACAACAGCCGTATTATACTGGGCATCGGGCAAATAGGTATCCGCGCTGGTACTCCATGGAAAAGAATGCGGACGGTTCGGAAATGTAACTTTCCCTCCAAATGTGGACGGCCACTTTAACCCGAGATTCTCATCGTTGTTCAACGCCGTCTCAATGATCCTCGCCTCGATCAACACCTGCGGCGTGATCTCATCCAGCTTCTTCACCACTTCACGGATAAAAGCAAGATTACTTTCCACGTCACTCACGATGATCGAGTTCGTCCGTTGATCAAAATTGACACTTCCTCGAGCACTCTTCATCTTATCGATCGTCTTCAGCGCATCCTCAGCCTTCGCATAATTAAAAATAAAAGTCTCCGTCGTGATCGGCTCCTGATCCGCCAGCGACTTGGCATCCTCGCGGCGCTTCTTCAAATTATCGATCGTCGTGACCATGATGATCGAACCCTTTTTATCGTAACCATAACCATAGGTCGATAGCACAACCTCAAGCGCCTTCTGCCACGGCACATCCTTCAGCTGAATATTCACCTGCCCAATGACCTCAGGTCCTGCGATGATATTCACACCGCTTTTATAGGCGAGGACTTTAAGCACATTACGGATATCCGCATCCCGGAAATCAAAGGTCACATTCCCGCTCTGCGCCATATCCATTTCAACAACCGCGGGTTTTACTTCTTCCGCAGATACGGTGATCGGCTTCACATTCCCCGTTCCTTGTGCCCAAGAACTGCCCATAAGCCCCACACACAAGACCAACGCCATGAAAAAAGAACGCGTCAGCATTTATTCCTCCTTTTTTAATTGAACGACCGATTCCTCGCCGTCTTTATCCAGGACGACCCGGTCTGCCTCGATCTTAAGCACTGTATATGCCCCGATATGTCCACCGATCTCGACCACATTGCCGTTGATGATCGCAATACGCCCGCTCCCGTCTTCAATAACACCCTCAAGAAGCATTTCCGACACAGAAACACTGACTTCATAATTAATGAGAGCACCGCCCGATGACACAAGTGGCAAGAACGGATCACGTTGTCCATGCGCATCATACACAATATCCGCAGTCTGGGCAAAAACAGCCGTCGCCCCTGCCAGCATCAGCATCCCTGTCATCATCAAAAGCAAGGCGCTCTTTTTCATATTATTTATCCAGCATGATGATCTTCATCGACATTTTAAAGACCGGACGGCGCATATCAAGATCATCCGCCTTGATCGTCACATCATCCGCCTTCCAGAAAACGCGTTCATTCTCAAGCATCGCCAGAAATCGCCCGAAATCATGAAAGCCGCTTCTTGCGCCGACAAAGATCGTCTGCACCATATGATCCCCGTCCTCCGCCTTGATCAGCGCAGGCTTATCATCCTGTTGCGGCATCATCTGATCGATCTTGACCCCTGTCTCGTTGGCGGCAGATGAGATACGCTTCAACACCATCGGGATATCGTTCTTGCGATGGATCATCCGTTCAATATCTTTAAGCTGAGCACGAGTTTCATCGAGCTGTTTCTCAAATACCGGCAGACGTTGGACATTAGTCTCCAGGGTCGTGATATCTGTCTTCAACTGAACGACTTTCTCTTGCAGCACGACCAGACCGCGCACCTGAGGCAGCATGAGCAAAAACACATCAACAAGCACAATGACAGCGACCACCCCCGCGATCAGTGCGTAGATGTATTTCGCATCCAACGTTCTCATTTTAGCTAACAACGGTCCCACGTCTTTTCTTCCTTATTTCAATTTTGCCTTGATCGTAAAATCCGCGATCGCCAACCCCTGCACATCACGGCGCTGGATCGAATCAACATCCACACCCGTGAAAGAATCCTTGAGCGTTTGGCATTCTTTCAAAGCCGAGGCAAAGTTCCCTGCCGCCATCATTTCCGCCTGCACGCGCGATACAGAACTGCCGCTGATCGTCAGCACTTTTTTGTTCAATGAAAGTTCTTTCAGCCAAACGCCTTTCGGCACACTGTCCGAAATATCGTTCATCAACCGCGACCATATGAACCCGCGCTCAGCAGTGATCGGACGCAAAGTGTTCATCCGCGCCTGCAACGCTTTAGCCTCATTAAAGACCGTATCATAGGCTTTTTTCTGGGCCGCCATGCCCTGCCAACGCGCCTCAAGCATCTTATGCTGAGCGATCTTAGTGACCGCGGTCACGGCCAGTAAAAGATGGATCACTAAAAGGAACGCTCCGGCGGCGAGAAAAATACCAAGCACGACCTCAGAGGCCACACTTCCAACCCCCCCGTCGAGAAGTCCGGTCTTGTCTTTGCGCATGCCTTCTGGAAGAAGATCAATCTTTATCATAGACCTGCAGTGCCATTCCAAGTGCCGTTACATACTTTCTGCCCGTATCTGCCAAAGGCGCCACTCCCGATGCAAGAGGGATCTCTGCCAACGGGTCCCACATGATGATCGGGATATCGAACTTCCCGGCAAAAAAACTTTCAGCTCCTTTGAGCATCGCCCCTTCACCGACGAGCGCGATCCCATGGATCGTGATGTTCTTTTCTGTCACAAAATAATCAAAGGACAGCGCAAGCTCGGTCGCAAGATCCCCCAACACCGCATCGGTCATCCTTACAACAGCATCAGGCTTTGTTTCCCGTGCGAATAATGATGCGCGTGCCTGGGCATACGGCACGCCTGTTGTATTGGCGATACGTTTGATGATCTCGCCTGTCCCGATATAAATATCGCGTGAGAATTTCGGCAGTCCGCGCGCCAGGACCATTAAATTTGTTCCAGCCTCTCCGATATCAATAACAGCAACGCCTTTAAGAGCGCTATCTTTCTGTTCTTTTGAAAATATCTTCGGCGGGAACGCTTCAAAAACATTGGCCACACCAACAGTCGCCAGGCCAACGCCGTCAAGCTCTATCCCCGCGTCTTTACACAGTTTGACCCTCGGATCAACAACATCCTTCTTGACCCCGGCGGCCAACACCGCCATTTTCTTTTCACTCCCTCTTTCATCCAGGATATGACAATCGGTATAGATCGTTTCTTTAGGGAAAGGAAAATATTTATCAGCTTCGATCAGAAACGCTTTCTTCAGATCACGCAGCGACATCCGGGGCAGTTCAATATAACGGATAAGTGTACCTTTTCCGGAAACAGATGCGACCACTGACCTTATTTTTGTCTGATTAGCCTCGGCAACAGCTTTCACAAGCGCGGCTTTTTCATCGCCATTCTCAACAAGGATCTCACCCGCACAAAGGAGTTCCACCCCGTCCCCTTTGAGCGCGATCTCAACAAAGCGGCACACCGAAGCCGAAAAATCAATGCCAAGCGCTGTTCTTCCCGCTTGGGATGGCATCAAACGTTTGACAGATCTGAAATAGTATTGAAGAAAAGGATGCATAGTTATATATAGTTAATATAACAAAGAAGATATAGTTACAGAATATTATTTTATAAAAAAGAAAAGAGAGGGCTTAAGATCCAAGCCCCCTCTTTAATAACTCATGATCCGCGCTTACGTCTTATTCAGACAATATGCCGCCGGTCGTAACAGTGAATGCCTTTGTGCCTGAGGTGCCGACTGTGGTCGGTGTGGCCGTAAAGGAATAGCTGGCCGTCCCAAAGGTACATGTATAAGCATAACCTGAAACCGTTTCACCGCAATAATTCTTGTTCACATACGGAGGTGTGGCGGTCGTCAAAGACGCGATCGCACCAGGATATGTGCCGTTATTGGTCGTAGCATACGTTTCAGAAGCGGTGGAAAGTGTACGGAGTGTGCTCTTCGCAAGAGAATCATTCGCGGAAATCTTCGCCCTTAACAGATTCGGGATCGCAATAGCAGCCAACAACGCAATAATAGCAACAACGATCATGATCTCAACGAGTGAAAAGGCTTTCTTATTCATAACATCTCCCTTGTTAATAAAAAATCTGTTTTTTACCTGATGTTGCGCTTTTAGGAGGGAGAACCGGTAGATAAATATGATAACGGTTTTGTTCTGATCACTACCCTCACGAGCGCCCTTTACTTCCCTTTTTATCGCCCCCTTTCGTTTTTTATTCCGTTAGGACCTGCCGACAATAATTTAGGTATAAGTCGGTGCCTGTACGGTGCATACCTAGCACAACTATAACACGCGCTATGGCACTTGTCAAAGAAGGTCAAGGGGCGTAAATCTGTTTCTCAAGGCCGGCTTTTTTCTTGTCCATTGTGACCATGGACTGGCGAATCTTCTTTAATTCTTCACGCAGGGCGAAATTCTTTACTTTAAGCTCATCATAACTGGCTTTGATCTTCTTTATTTCCGCTTCTTTAGCGTCCGATCCCTTACGGCCTTTGGCAATGCGTTCTTTCTCGAGACGGCCCAATTCCTTCTGCAAGGAGGCGATCTCATCAGAAAGCCCGCGCACCTCACCTTCAAGAGCAAGCAATGTCTGTGGATTACCCGCATCCATAGAAGAAAGACTCTTAACGAAAGCGTTCTGTTCGGACAAAGCGGCTTGAGTGCTGGCAAGATCATCAGAAGCCTCTTGTATCTTCACACGCAGTGTGGCATTCTCGGTCTTTATAAGATCCAGCTGACCTTTTCCGCCTTCGATCAAACGCTGTAAGGCAAGCCATTCTTCACGCGTCTTGATGAGGGACCCTTCGGTCGCTACCAGATCGCGTGCGAGTTTATGCTGATCGATCGTATCAGATGTCGAGACGCGCACCACAGGTTCTGCCGCGCGCTGACGCAGCTCTTTCACCTGCTCAGCCAGCACTTCAGCAACAGTCGCAACCTCTGACTCTTCTTCTTCCCTGACTTTTAATGCGGCCAAAACCTGATCAGCTTCACGACCAATATCCGAGGACATCTTATCCAACTGCATGGAGCGCTCTTCAAGTGTCTGCAGAGCATCACGTTTCTGTTTATATGTGGCTTCGAGGGCCTGATACTGCTGCCCGGTCCGGGTCTCCTCACGCTGTGAAACAGCGAGGTCTTCTTCAGCATTCTTGATCTGTCCGCGCAACGTATTATTCAGACGGCCGATCTCCTCATTCTCAAGAGAAAGGCGCGCCACACTTTGCCGCAGTGAAACCAAAGTACTGTCGAGATTGACCTGCGCTTCTGCCACATTAACGGCTTCCTGCGCACTCACACAAGGGACCATCATGATCAACCATAATCCAATACATATCCATTTTCTTCCCATGCCAGACGTCCTTTATCTTAATTTATCATTTGGGTCATGCTGATGATCGGCATAAAAAGCGCGATCACCACAAAACCAATGACGATCCCCAGGAAACCGATCACGAACGGTTCAATAAGGCTTGTTAATGTTTCGACCATCGCATCAACCTGTTCATCAAAAAAGTCCGAGACCTTGATGAGCATTTTATCCAACTGGCCTGACTGCTCGCCGATCGAGATCATTTTTGTTACCATCGACGGAAAAACACGGCTCCGCGATAAGGGCGCCGCAATGCTTTCGCCCTCACGGACACTCTGGATCACATCTTCCATCAGTTTTTCCAGAACGCGGTTGCCAATGGTCTTACGCACGATCTCAAGACCTTCCAGGATCGGCACACCGCTCTGGACCAGGACCGACAATGTACGGCAAAAACGGCTCACCGCGACCTTACAGATAAGCACCCCAAAGACCGGCATCTTGAGTTTCAGATTATCAATATGATACGCACCCGCCGGCGTTTTCTGATAACTGACAAAAGCAAAACCAGCGCCGAACAAACCCGCGAGGATAAACACCCCGTTATTGCGGATCGTGCTGCTTAGGTCCAACAAGAACTGGGTCATGGCCGGCAATTCACGGCCGAACGATGAATAAATAGACGCGAAGGTCGGAACAACTTTTACAATAAGACCTGTCGTGATCAAAAGCGCCATGGATACGACGACCGCGGGATAGATCATGGCTCCCTGCACCTTGCGTTTTAATTTTGCGGTCTTTTCCATATAAGACGAAAGGCGGTCAAGCACAACGGTCAATACCCCGCCCGACTCGCCGACTTTAAGCATATTCACAAAAAGATTATCAAAAACTTTGTTATGTTTGGCGAACGCGGCGGAAAGGCTTGTCCCGAGGCGAATATCATCACGGATCGTGCCGAGGACCTTTTTGAACGACGGATTGACCGTCTGCTCTTCGAGCGCTTCCATGGTCTGCAGGATAGGGATACCCGCATCCACCATGGTCGCCATTTGCCGGGAAAATAAAATGATATCTTCCGTCGTGATAGACGATGTTTTATTGGATAACGCCCCGAAAGAGAACTGGGACTTCTTTTCTTCGTCAATACTGATGACAATAAGATGCCGGCTTCTTAATTCATCCAAGACGGCCATCTCATCATTCGCCACGATCTTGGCATTGACCGTACGGGCTTCCTGATCTTTGGCACTATAACGGAACGTTGGCACTTAGGGCTCCTGTGGATAAAGACGCGCAAGCGCCTGGTCTATTTCAGATCCGGTGGAAATAAAAATAGCGATAAGACATCCTGTCTGTTTTTCAATACGGGCCCGCGCCGCATCATCAAGCGGGTCTTCCATCACAACACTCAGGATATTCCCGATACGGTCAAATGGGATCATTCTGTCCGCGTGCGCCATCTGCGGCGGTATAAGTTCCAGGATATCCGGCGTGATCTTATGTTTATTGACCGCGATATACGGAAGATTGCATTGAAGGACCAGCGCCGTCACCATATCAACCTCGGAAACATAACCAAGACGCAACAAAACGGCACCAAGATACATTCTAGGATCTCCGCTCTGTTGCGCTGACAACGCCTCATCAAGCTGAGATCTGGTAATGACCTCCCGCTCCAAAAGGATATCACCTATCAAACGTCTATCATGACATGCGGCCATGGTCACCCTGGATCTGTTCATTAAACCACATCACTTATAAAACATTATATCGCTCGACTCATGCGATGCCCACCAAAAACGGATCATTCCTCACTCGCGATACGGAACACCTCAGCCACTGTGGTCTGCCCCTCGGCGAGACGTGCAAGTGCATCATCCCACAAAAGCTTCATCCCGTTGGCCTCGCGGGCATACTCCTTAATATCATCGGACGACTTCCCCTGCAACAGCATCTCGCGGATGGTGTCATCCATGACCAGGATCTCGGTCATTCCAAAACGGCCGTGATACCCGGTATGACGACAACGCTCGCAGCCTTTTCCCTCATAAAATTTGGTGCGTGGATCGATCTTGCCTTCCAGGCGCCTTAAGGCTTCTTTGGGTATATCGATCTCTTCTTTGCAATGCGGGCATACTTTTCGCGCTAGACGCTGGGCACACACCATCACAAGGCTTGAGGCCACCAGAAAAGGCTCAACACCCATATCGATCAGGCGTGTGAGTGCTCCGGCCGAATCGTTCGTATGCAACGTCGAGAACACGAGCTGCCCCGTCAAGGACGCCTTGATCGCAATATCCGCGGTCTCATTATCACGGATCTCACCAACCATCACGATATCCGGACTTTGGCGCAGAATCGACTTCAGACCCGCCGCAAAAGTTAGCCCGATATCCGCGTTCGCCTCGATCTGGGTCAAGCCCTCTATAAGATACTCAACAGGGTCCTCGATCGTGATGATATTTTTATCCACTGTATTTAATTTATTGATGATCGAATAAAGGGTGGTCGATTTTCCGCTACCCGTCGGGCCTGTTACAAGCACCATGCCGAAAGGCTTGACAATGGCCTCATCAATAAGACGGATCGACAACGGCGAGAACCCGAGATGGTCCAAACCAACAGATAGTTTGGAACGGTCAAGCACGCGCATGACGACCTTGGCACCGTGTGATGTCGGCAGGATCGATACACGAAAATCCACTTCCTTCCCCGGCAAGCGCATCCGAAAACGCCCGTCCTGCGGAGTTTGTGTCTGCGTGATATCGATCTTGGCCATGATCTTAAGGCGCACAATGACCGCGCTCTGATTTTCCTTGGGGATCTCAAGCACTTCAACCAGAACGCCGTCAATGCGATAGCGCACGCGCATCGCCTCTTCCGTCGGCTCCATATGAATATCCGATGCCCGCTGACGGAGCGCCTCTTTGATAATAAGGTTGACCATGCGGATGACAGGCGCTTCCTCCCCGCTTTCAGCATCAGGCGTATTATCTTTCTCACCAGTAATGATCTCAAAATCATTCACGTCGATGTTCTTGCTGATCTCCGCAACCGTGCCCTGCTTGAGCGATCCGTATAAGGTATCGAGCGCATCCTTTATCTGCGACGGCTGTGCCATCACCACGTCGATCTTTTTCCCCGTGATATCCCTCAGGTCATCGACCGCGAAAACATTAAAAGGATCGCAGAGCGCCACCGTCATGCTCTCACCAAAAAGAGAGACCGGCACAAGGCGATATTGCCGTGCGAGACGCTCGGGGACAAGGTCCTTCATTCTTTCATCAATATGAAAATGCTGGAGATCGATCGACGGGATATTAAGCTCACGCACCAACAATAACATGAGTGCTTTTTCGTCGATCAGACCCTTTTTCACCAACGCCTCAGCCAGCGAAATGCCTTGGGAACGCTGGAGCGCCAAAACCCCGTCGAGCGCCTCCTGCGTAATGCCGGGCGTTTGAAGCAGTATCTCGAGGATCTTTTGACGGATGGTCTGCATATCAGCTCTCATCCTTGGCAGTCACGCGGACCACCTCTTCGAGCGTTGTTGATCCCTTGGAGGCTTTAATGAGTGCGTCTTCCCGCATCGTTGCCATGCCTTCTTTACGCGCCTCCGCCTTAAGTGCAAGTTCACCCGCGCGCGCCAATACCTGACGTCTTAAAGACGTCGTCATATCTAGCACTTCATTGATGCCCACACGCCCCGCATAACCGGAACCCAGACATTGAGCACAACCTTTGCCCCGCCAGAAGGCCATATCTTTACTCGGAAGGATACGTTTCATATCCAATTTCTTATAAACCGTATCCGTGATCTTGTATTCTTCTTTGCAGTGCGGACAAATGCGGCGAAGCAAACGCTGAGCCACGATACAATTAACAGAAGAGGCAAGAAGGAAAGGTTCAATACCCATATTGACCATGCGCACGATAGAACCTGCGGCCGTCGTTGTGTGAAGCGAACTGAACACCAAATGCCCGGTCAGCGCCGCCTTAACACCAATGTCAAGCGTCTCTGAATCACGGATCTCACCGATCATGATCACATCCGGATCCTGTCGCAGGATAGAGCGCAGCGTCGCTGTAAAAGTCAAACCCACTTCAAAACGGATATTGACCTGATTCAATCCCTTCATCTGATATTCGACAGGGTCCTCAACAGTCACAATATTCTTCCCCGGAGAATCCACGAACTTCAGCGCCGAATATAATGTCGTCGTCTTACCGCTTCCGGTAGGGCCGCACGCCAGGATCATGCCGTGCGGGCGCATGCACGCCGCCTTCAAACGCCTGAGAGGCTCTTCTTCAAAACCAAGCTTATCAATATCAATACGGTCCAGGTTCTTGTCGAGAACGCGCAACACGATCTTTTCTCCATAAGCCGTCGGCAGAACGCTGACACGAAAATCCACTTCCCTATCGCCGTCGATCATGGTCTTGAAGCGCCCATCCTGCGGCAAACGGTGTTCGGCGATATCAAGGTTCGACACGACTTTGATACGGGAAATGATAGGGAAATGCAACGCCTTCGACATTTTATCGATCTCGCGTAACATGCCGTCGACGCGATAACGGATGCGAAGCGTCTTTTCCAACGGTTCGATGAAGACATCGCTCGCTTTGGCCATAACCGCCTGACGGATGATCGTATTCGTCAAACGGATGATCGGCGCATCCTGAGTAATACTTTCGACTTCTTTGGCATCCAGCTTATCCGACGCTTCATTGACCAATTCAAGATCTTCAGCATCCTTGATGTCCTTGACGATCTTCTCAAAAGAATCATTCGCCTTAGGAGAAGCATACTGCTCGATCGCCATCTCAATATCTTTAGGCCGTCCGATAATAGGCGTGATCATAAGCCCTGTGAGCGCCTTGACATTATCGATCACAAATACATTCAACGGATCAGCCATCGCGAGAGCCACATTGTCTCCGAGACGGGAGACGGGAAGGATCTGATATTTCTTCAGGACATCGACCGGAAGCATGGTCGCCACAGCAGGGTCGATCTTAAGACGGGCGATATTAATAATGGGAAGCTGAAGGCCTTCACTCAGCAACGATGCCAACTGCTCTTCATCAATAAGTTTTTTCTCAACAAGGATACGGGATAAATCTCCGCCGGAGATCCTCTGCTCCTCAAGCGCTCGCTCAAAATCATCGGGACTGATGAGTTTTTCGCGCAGGAGAATGCCTTGGATGCGTTCCTTAAGCGTTGCCATTACGCCATTCCATAATATTTTTTTATAGCACTCTTAATATCGCCCGCCGTACTCACAAAAGCCTGGACCACGCAACCTGTAATAAGTTCTACCGCGTCGACCGCCTTGATATTCAGCGGATTCGCCATCGCCAAGGTCAGGCTCTTGCCCACCTTATCCACCGGAACAAAACAAAACTGATCGCACAGCCCCCCCGGGACAGCCGCCAACACCTCAGGATCGATCTCATAGTTGGCCAGCGGCAAATATGGAAACCCATACTGACAGGTCAAGGACTGCGCTATATCCTCCTCGGTCGCACAACCGAGTTTAACCAAGACTTCACCAAAAAGAAGTCCGTCCCCTTTTTTCTGATATTCCAGGGCTTCGAGCAATTGAGCATGCGTGATAACCCCGCGCTCGACGAGAAGCTCACCCAGATGTTTATTAGAAGCACGTTCAAACCGCATAAGGATCTCTTTTATTAATATTCATTCTCTCAGCCGAAGATCAGCTGTATGCCGCCCGTTTCTGACTTAAATTAAGCAAAAACCCCATCATGATCGCAAACACCATAAATGATGTCCGTCCATAACTGATAAAAGGTAACGTAATACCCACGACGGGGCTTAGCCCCATGGTCATGCTGATATTAATGATCACCTGCAATGTCAGGATCGATACGATCCCGACCGTGACCAGAAAACCGAACTTATCCTTCACGCGCGAGGCGATCTGAAGTCCCGAGTAAATAAGCGCCAGATAACAACCCAAAACAACCATTGTTCCGACAAAACCCCATTCCTCGCCGATAACAGAAAAAATAAAATCCGTATGCCGTTCAGGAAGAAAGTTCAACTGATTCTGCGTCCCTCCCTGCCATCCTTTACCGAAAAGCTGCCCTGAGCCAACCGCGATCTTCGACTGAATGATCGTATAACCCGCGCCCAGAGGATCGATATTAGGATTCATAAAAACCAGCAAACGGTCCCTTTGATAATCTTTCAGGAAATGCCACCCGACCGGGACCATGGCCATACAAAACCCCATGAACGCGGCAAACGGCTTCATATCAAGCCCGCTCACAAAAAGGACCGCAATAAAAATACCGAACACCAAAAGAGCACTTCCCAGATCCGGCTGTTTAAAAATAAGGCCGAACGACAACATCGTCAACAAGAACGGATATAAAAGATCCCGGCATAACGTATAAAAAGAACTACGCAGATTGAACGACAACTTTGGATTACGTTTGCAAAAATACCGCCCGAGCATCAAAATGACCGCGATCTTCGACAACTCCGACGGCTGAAAACTGATCCCGAACACATTGAACCACCGCGTGGCACCAAGCGCAGCGCGGCCTGCAAAAAGGACCACCACGAGCAAAACAACATTAATACCATAAAGTACATACGCCACATCATAGAACATGCGGTAATCAACCCGGCTCAACCACCACATCAGTGCAACACCGACCAACGCACAGCCCAGTTGATCATAGAACACCTGTTGTGATACGCGAACATTCTCATACGATGCGCTGTAAAGCGTAATAAGGCCGATGCCGATAAGCACGAGCGTAAAGATCCAGATGATCCGGGTATAATAAGGCATTATTCCCTGCTATTTTGCCAAGGCCAAAGCCAGGGACATTCAATTCCACACGCCGACTCAGGATACGGCATCTTCACCCTCTTCAAGCAGACCGCCTTGCAACGGAAATTATTGACCAAAGGCACCAAGAAGAACATAGCGATAAGCACCACGAGCAGCACTTTTTTCTGGCGATCAGAAAAGAAAGGCTTTTTCTCTTCTTTCCCTGTCTTTTCTTTGCTCTTTTTTTCTTTTGTCTTCTTGGCCATGTTATTCCCTTTCTTATTTCTTCTCGCCGAATACATCGGCGGTGAATACTTCAAGCGTTACTGCCGGATCTTTCCACGCATCAGGCGCAAGACCGGCTTTCTGAGCACAAAGCTCGGATAAGAACTTTTCCTTCGACCAACCCGTCTCAGTCGCTACCTGTGGCAGAAAAACACCTCTGTTCGCTCTTCCCTTGCTAACGATCACGCCGTGCTTCCCCAGGACGATCCCATCCGCACTGCTAACTTTCACAGGCTTTGAAAGAACAGAGACCTCGATATCGATCGCATCCAGTTCATCTTTGCTCACGGGCGAAAAACGTGGGTCCTCGGTTGCTGCCGCAACCGCCATATCACGCACCGTAGCATACAAAGGGCCTTCGCCGAAAATATGACCGATACACCCTCTTAATTGACCATTCTCTTTCAACGTAACGAACGCGCCCTCTTCCTGCAAAAGCCGCGCATCAGTTTCCTGGATATCCGGCGCTTTGCCCGTTCTGACAACGGCATTCACTGTCAGGCGTGCGATATCCAAAAGACGCTTTTTCTGAACATCTGACAAAACCATATCCACCTTGTTCTTTTCAACCACTGAACGCCCCGCCGTCTCAGGCGCCGGACGATAAAAAACAACTGACGCATACCCGACAACACTTGAGGTGTCTTTCGTTTTCTCGACGGACGTGGCATATTTCAGGACATCCGCACGGTCATACCCAAGAGCATCCGCATATAACATGGCCGTTGAAACCACGTGGAACCCATCTACTTCCATGGTGCCCTCCACATGCCCGTTCCAAAACGCCTCAACATCCATCTTTTTGATCGCATCAAGCCCTGCCTGATCGATCATGCGCGCTTCGGTATCAACATGAAAATGCGACTGATCAACGCTGACCACGACCAAAACGTCATCACGCTCACCAACAAGAGAAACAAGCGCCTCTGCCATCCCGCGCAACACATCAGGCTCTGGCGGGAATCCAAGGATGACCGGCACGATCTTTGCTTCTGGAAATACTTTTTGAATGAACGGCAGCTGTGTTTCAATGGAATTCTCCGCCCGTCCCGGAACACCTTCAAATACGTCTTTACGAAAGATAAACCGTTTATCTTTCGCAAGCAATCGTCCTGCAAGATCCTCATCCACCGCGATCACACCGAGCGGCGTCTTAAAAGCCCCGCTCGCCCATACCGAAGCGCCCTTGAACGAAAAATGATGTGTGGGCGCCAGAAGGATGACCGTACGCACCATGCGCTTTGAAGCCGCTTTATAACCGTAGGCCGCAACCCACGCGGAGAAATCATAACCGGCATGCGGGGCGATCACAACCCCAACGTCCCTGTCAGTGCGGCTATCCGCTTCTTTAAGATACCCATCGATCGACGTTGAGAGCGCCTTGGCAGATGCGGGATACCATGCCCCGGCAAGGGATGGTTGTTTGATATTATCATCAGCAAAAGCAGCCATAGACAACACCCCGCTTACGAGACAAAGACCTGCGAAGAAAAGACTACTTCTCATACCATTGATCAATACTGAACCGCTTTGTCTTAAGAATATGTTTCAATGCAAAGAATGCTGCCGCAAGCATCGCCATATCCAGCGCAAAAACCCCTTGAAGCGGCAAATGCACCAGATTCCCAAAACAGCCGCAGCTGTCGATGGGGAGCGCTCGAATGATCGCCTGACCGACGAGAAGAAGAAGAGCCGTCGACATCATCATCGATACTTTAAGCGTGATAGGAAGCCAGAATCCCAAGACCAGAAAAGCACCGACCGTGATCTCAACCCAGGGGAACACCAATGATGCCGCACGTTCAAGCACAAAAGGAAAAGCCTGATACGCCTGGATCACATACAAGAAATTCTCAGACGGAGATATGGCCTTCTCAAGACCTGAGGTCAAGAAAATAGCCCCCAGCAATAAACGCATCAACAAGAACATAGCCACTGCCTTTCATAAGATCCCGCTCAAGGTAGTTCCGGAAAATAACCCAAAGGTCATTTCAATAAATCTTTCAACTCCCTTGCCAAATTTGCTGAACCGACGATGCGTTTATCACCAATAAAAAAAGCGGGGGTTGATTCGATCCCTTTTGATGTGCCGACAGCCACATCGGCCTTTATTTTGTTAGTGATCGCATCACTCGACACACATGCTTGCAACATCACACCATCCACCCCGAGGCCCATGGCCAGATCCCTGAAATATGTGTCCACATTGGCCATTTTCACCCAGCTCGCCTGACTTCTGAAAAGCGTATCATGGAATGCCCAGAACTTGTCCTGCACGCCCGCGCATTCAGCAAAGACAGCGGCACGGAACGCGTTCGGATGCATTTGCAAAGGGAAATGGCGATGTTCGAGAGAAACCTTATCAGGATGCTCTTTAATAGCCTCATCGATGATCTTCGATGCCACCGCACAGGCAGGGCATTGATAATCCGAATATTCAATGATCTTCACGCTAGCACTGCGCGTCCCTTTAACACGATGCCAAGCGTCCGGCGCAACAACAGGCGGCACAACGCGAAGAGGCCCTTTAAATAATAAAACAATCGCCACACAACCCAATACGACCGCGGCAGCCAGAAATACTTTTGATACTTTCATATTCTTCTCCGAAATGCGGCAAAAAAGAAATTATACGCCGATATATTGCTGGATCTTCTTCAGAAGGTCGACATTTGAGACAGGCTTTACAAGATACTCCTTAACACCCTCGACAAGAAAAATATCTTTCATCTCTTCCTTGCAGGTGAGCACAATGATCGGGATCGTTCGTCCAGCGTCGAGCTTCTTCAGTTCGAACAAAAAAGAATATCCGTTCACTTTAGGCATTTGTACGTCCAGAACAAGAAGGTCCGGTCGATGCTCTTCAAACTTTGACAATGCCTCTTCTCCATCAAAAGCGGTCATGATACTAAAACCATGATCCCCCAGGAATTTCTCCAACATCCGACTGAGCGTGCGGTCATCGTCGGCGATCAAAATAGTTTTTGGCATAAGTCTCCTTAGTGTTCTTATACGTGAGGGACATTTCCGAGTGAGAACTCGACAACAATGCGCTTTTGACTGTTGATCTCAAAATTGATCTCATATTTTGCTTCTTCGCTCGCGGCAAAAGCAATGCCGTTGAGCGCTGAATTGATATAACTCTCAAAATGCGACATCTGAAGATGCACATAACCCAGCCCCGAGATCTCCTTGATAAAATACCCGGCGATCAAATTCACGATCGTTCCGCATGCGTCAAGCACCAACTCATCATCATCCTCATCGATCAAAGGATATTCCAGCATCTTAAGCAGACGTGCAATATAGGTCACCGGGATATAAACGATCACAACCCCGACGGGCTCATCCCGGTTCATATACCCCTCATCACGGTAGAACTTGACCGCAGAAAGGATCGTGCGGTCCCCGAACTTCTCAAGACCGTCGACCCTCATGCGGTGGCCGAACTCCACAATGGGTTTCTGCAACAGATCAGGCTCTGCCGAAAGATAGATCCCCCCCTTGACGTTCAGCATCTTTTTGACAGCTGTCGCCAGGACCAATGACAATACATACAGGTCATCCGAATGGGTCCGGGAATGTGCGAGAGATTCCTTAAAATCGAGCATACGGCTTTACCACCGACAGGATATCGTCGGGCTTAAATGGTTTTAACACATACGCGATCAACGCGGGATTCACATCATACGCCGCTTTCTTGCTTTCTTCCGCGGCAGATGCCGTGACCATCGCAATAGGGATGCCCGCCGTGGCCGGAACTTTCACCAACCCCGCCATGAGCTCGACTCCCGACATATTCGGCATTTGATAATCCAAGAACATCATGGCAATGTCACCCAGATGCTGACCAATAAGAGCCAATGCAGCTTCCCCATTCTCAGCCTGGAGGATCTCGTTCTTCACCCCCATATTCACAAGGCTTCGGGAAAGAAGTTTCCTGTCCATCAGAGAATCGTCAACAATAATGATCTTCATATTTTCTAAAACCACTTATTCCAGATATAACATTACAAGATTTAGGCTAAAAAACCCCGGAAAGAGATGCGCTCTTGACCGGGGTTCTATTTAAAACAGATCACTTCGCTTCTTTATCTTCCATCGCATCCCCCGCCAAAGCACCACCGCCGGCGCCGAGTGCACCGCCGATAAGAGCCCCCTGTGCCGCATGACCGCTCTGATAACCAATGATAGCCCCCAAACCTGCGCCGGCAACCGCACCGATACCCGCACCCTTTTGAGCTCCCGTACAACCCGCCAATGCCACCGCCATAAGAACAATCAAAGCAAACTTTTTCATACGGCACATCTCCTATTATTTGAAGTTTTTATAACAATATAATAATTATAGAGGATGTTTTACTTTAAAGAAAAGGTTTTTTGATGTTTTACTGACTCAGGATCAGGGGAAAGTGCGGCGTATAATGATCTTTTTATCTCCGGATCTCAGGTCCATCATCCCCAGATCATCCTGCCTCAACTGAACGCCCTCCAGGGTCATATCCTTCACCTTCAGTTGATACTGACCCGGTTCAAGGATAAGCCTAGAAATGCGTAATTGTGCAGGCAAAGCCTCCCAGGTACGCAGGTCAGCCCGTTCCGTATAAAGATTATAAACACTGGCCAGTATCCCGAAAATACCACCAGCCAGGGGCCCGTAGCTTTTTTCAATATTTTCTTTTTGCTTATGCTCGATCAGGGTTTTTACCACAGGACGCAGCACCGCTTTTGTCAGCAAAAGAGCACGTTTTGCATCCAGATCCCGCCGTGAAATATCTGCAATATCCGCGCCAAGCTCGCTTTCACTGCAATGCTCTACACCAGCTAAAGAGGATGCCGCAAGCACGGAGCGTCGCGTCAAATATTCTCTGGCAACAAGCTTGGGGAACGCCAATGATGCCACAAGATCCTTTTCCACTGGCACAGGGATCATTTCCGTCTCCTTGATCGGACTATACCCGATCATTTGAACAAGATAGATCTCCGCCTTTTTTTGCCGTTGTGCTCGTGAAAGACGCGCGACCCCTTTTAGCTTTGCCAAAACATCTTTATCATTAAATTCCTCTGCCAATGCCGCCGTGTTTTCTTTCAGGATCTGCGGCATATAAGACGCCCCGTAATATCCTTCATAAAGCGCCATGCTCTGTTCATAGAACAAGAACGCCTCATTCAGGTCTTGCCCGCCGCCACGGAGCTCATAAACAAGCCCCATCAAAAAACGCGCAAAACCATTATCCGCAAAATGCTTACGTTTACTGCTTTTAGCGATCTCCTCAATGACCTGATATTTGCCGTCCAGATCCCTCGCCTCGACGAGCGCCTCGTCGATCTTTCCCATCTGAACAAAATTAAGCGCCTGAAAAACATTCACCAGCACATACTCATGATCAGCCCCGCGATACGGAAGGGCATAATCATTGGTGATCCAGCTCAATGTCTCATCCGTGACAGAACGCGTATAAAGTTCCTGAAAACGCATCTTTGCCTTCTCAAAACTCACACTGCTCGCTTCATAACGGCCTGCCATAAATTCAATGAGCCCGCGGTCAAGATCATACAAAAGCTCATTCCCGCGCCCGTAATCCACGCCATCTTCTGTGATCTTGTCAGCGGCCTCCTTCACCCTGCCTTCTGACACCAAGGACGTCACCTGCGGCTGTATCCCTGATGACGCCGACAACCCGGCACACCCGCCCAGGCTCATCAACAAAAGCCCTGCAAGCGTATAAACAACAAGGGAACGCCCGTGGGCGTTCCCTTTATTTTCTGACAGACTTTTATTCATACGTTACATGGAATATTTCGGATTCTTGACCAGTTTCTTGACCTTTTTCTGACCGATCCAGACCTTTTCATTCGTCGTCATATTAACCAACTCAAGATTGACCTGGAAAAGAATGGCGTATTTACCCTTGGTCTCATCCTTGATGGAATTGACCGTTCCCTTAAGCATAAAATCCGCGCCCGTCTCCTGGATCATGGCAGCCCTTGTAGGCACCGCCGCATTCATCTGCTGATCCGCGCGTTCATCGCGCACCTCATTGCGCTCAACTTTAGCAGAAACAAACTTCACTTTCCCTGAATTGACAAGCGACTGTTTCAGGTCCTGAACGAACACATCCGCATTGATATGCTCATGACTATTGTTCACAACCGTTCCGACGATCACAACAGGATCCCGCCCTTTTTCTTTATTGAACTCACTGAGCCAGGCACCACTCGTGCAGGAGGTGATCATCTCTTCCGCCGCAAGACGCGCGTCCGTATCATTCCATCGCCCTGAAAGATCAATGACTTCCTTGGGCTCTTTACGGATCACTTCGGTCGCACACCCGGATGCCATCAAACCCAACACCACAACACCTGTCCAGTATATTCTTTTCATAACCACCTTTTATTCATTAACGATAATGCCGCTCTTAAAATCTTTGGTGATCCGCTCAAGGGCCTTTTTGGCTTCTGCCTCATTGGCGAACGTCCCCACACGTACACGATACCATGTCCCGCGGGCGCCAAGATCACTGACCATGATATATGCGCTATATCCCTTGTTCTTCAAAGCACTGAGCGCCGCTTCCGCGCGTGCTTTTTCTTTGAATGAATAAACCTGAACCGCTAATATCTCACGGGCAAGAACATCCTGCGGAGGAATAACAACTGCCGGCATTGCCTTAGGCTTAGCCACTTCCGACGCGGGAACAACATGTGCCGGCTTGATCGTTTGAACATCAGACAACGGCACCGATGCCACAGCGGCAACACTTGCCGTCTCTGCCTGAACGGACGGGGTCTTTGCTTTCTCTTTAGTGAACGCCATCACAATAAAAATACCCGCAACAACGATAAGAACCAAAATTAACCATGTATTATTGTTAGCCTTACCCGCCATACCTGCCTCCTTGAATGAAAAAAACCGTATCTCTCTTTATTAAGTTATTTATCTTATCGCTTTTAGATGATGACCTCAAGAATTTTATTACGGCTGTTTCGGGAACTGCCCGCGCAAGGCGTTCCTGACCAATTCCTTGATCTCTTCACTAAAATCCTTACTGACCATCCATTGAAGATACCCGGGGTCAATGCGCACGATCTCACGCAGGCTTTCCTTGCGGGCATATTTCCCGAACATCATATACAACTCACCGTTCCACCAGCGGAACTTTCTGTCTCCGTCGAAGAATTCAGGCTGTTCACGATAATTGAACTTATTTAAGACATCCACCGTTGTCTCACCCTCGCCATAACGCGCAACCTGGGCTTCGAGCACTTCAAGGGTGGCCTGTGTATCGGCGAGCGCGCCGTGCGCTCCCTCAAGCGGTTTCCCGCAATAAAGCGCATACGCCGCCGTCAGATCGCGTTTTTCATTCAAATGGAATACCCGCTGGCCGTCATACACCTTGCGCCCCATGAACGAGAACGGAAGCCCCGCATCAGCGAGTTCACGCTCCAAAAGAGGGATGTCAAATTTTTCGACATTGAAACCCGCGATATCCGCATCCCCAATAAAATTCAGCACTTCCTGGGCGATCATTTGAAAAGACGGAGCGTCCTTGACCATGTCACTCGTGATCCCGGTCAATGTTTCTACCACCGTCGGTATCGGCATGAGTGGATTGACACGCTTGTGATACACGCTCCTCTCACCTGACGGCAAAAGTTTGATGATCGCGATCTCAATGATGCGGTCTTTTTCAACCCATGTACCTGTTGTTTCGAGATCGAACACAACGAGCATTCTATTAATATCCATATCCGCCTTATTCTTCGACAGAAGATTCAAGTTCTCTGAACAATTCATCCGCTTTCTTGACAAGGTCTGACTTGATCAATTTAAGCGCCTCGGCATCCTTTTTAAAAGAACGGATCGCATTCATAAAACGCCTGACAGCAGCCGTATTACGCTGTTCACGCTCCTCGTCAGGATCGATCTTCTTGCGTTCTTTCATCATCATGGTCAGGTCCTTACGCACCAGACCTGCCGCGCGGCCCTTATCAAAAACCTGCTTACGAAGTTCAGTATAATCGTCCTTGGTCAATTCTTTCTTGCTTTTCGCGAGCCTAAGCACAGAGATCGCATCGAGTTCAGGAAGCGTGTTCGCCTCACGATCCTCGGCGAATTCGGGACGTAAATAAGCAGGCTCCTGCTGTTCGACGAAGGCATACGTCTTGACAAGCCTCAATGCCAACGGCTTTTTAAGGCCAGCCTCACGCTCGACGTAATGTTCAAACTTTTCATACCCCCAGTATTCATACAATTTATCGCGTGAAATAGAATAAAGCGCCTGTGCCAGCTTAAGCCACGACGTCTTAAAATCCTTCACGCTGTCCTGGACCGCCGCACGAAGCTCTTTGCTCGACGGGTTATCCATTTTCTTAAGTTTACTTATTCTTTCTTCATGATCAATGATCGACATATCCACTCCTAAAGAAGTTGTTTCACGCGCGTCCGAAGAAGAACGCTCTTAATTTTCTTTTTATCTAATGATCCAGGGGGCTTGGCGTCCACATTGGCACTGCCGCACGCCGCCGCATAACGCACACACTGATCGAACACGTCCCCTTTTAAGAAAGCACTTATAAAACCCGCCAGCGCCGCATCCCCGCATCCGACGGTATTCCCGTGGCGTTCGGGAGAACTCGCCACGAACATGCGCGCGCCGTCATAACCGGCTAATCCTTTTTCTCCGAGCGACACCAGAACGATCCTCGGACCATGCCCTGCCAGCTCTTTCAATCCCCTGACCAAGGCCTTATCTGAGGAAAGGTTATAGCCTAACACATCTTCTGCTTCCTGGCGATTAGGCTTTATGATGAAGGGAGATGCCTTAAGCCCTGCACGTAGTACCTCGCCGCTTGTGTCAAGCACAGTCATCACGTGTTTAGCCTGCGCACTGCGAATAAGGGAGGCATAAAAACTTTTATCGACCGACGGCGGAAGACTGCCGGAGAAAACAACCGCATTAGTCTGCAATAATTCTTTCAAAAAGATCTTTTTGAAACGGCTTTGCACAGCCGCGGTTAGTGACGCGCCCGGCTCGATCAGGCGGGAGCTCTTCCCGCCTTTCGCAACCTTCAACGTGATGTTCGTCCTTGTTTCACCTTGTGCGAACACCCATTCCTGCGCAAACCCGCAGGCACTCAAGTCTTCTTTGATCAATTGACCCGTCCTACCTGCAAGAACCCCGATCAACGTTACATCCGTTTGAAGGACTTTAAGCGCACGCGCAACATTCACCGCTTTCCCACCGGAATAAGAGAACGCGGCCTTCACCCGGGCTTCTTCCCCCCAAATAAGATCATCCATCGCAAGGGTTTTATCAAGTGATGGATTAAGCGCAACTGTAAGGACCTTGGACATATTCATCTGCCTCAATATAAAAAAGCCACGGGGTTCTTCCCGTGGCTTTCAACAAAACCAGCTATGAACTAATTACTCGGAAAGATACTGCTTCATTTCATTCCAGGTCTTTTGCCCGATCACGCCATCAGCGCGAAGATTGTGCTGTTTCTGGAACTCGGCGATCGCGACCTTGGTCTTTGAACCAAGTTTCCCATCGACAGCGCCTTCATAAACGCCTGCATTCTTCAGCGCCTTCTGGACCTGTTCAATAGACGCACCAACTTTAATGATGCCGTTAGAATCCTTATCAGATGAGATCTTGATCACCGCTGTGGTGGACGACTTGGCAACCGCAGCAGACTTTTCCTGGGCTGTATCCCATTCTTTGGTCTCGGCCTTGTCTGCCATTTCTTTCAAATTATATTTAAGGTCAACGATCTCTTTTTCCTGAGCTTCAACGCGGGAAGAAAGCTCCGTCACCTGCCCCTGCAATTCATTGACCGGGGACACCTTAGACTGTGTCGTGACACAACCACCGACGGCCAACGCTGCTAATAGAACAACCATTAAACGTACACTCACTTTTTCCTCCTTTAATTAATTAACCCTGAAAAGTTCTTTTCTGAATGCCGACCTCACGTCGGGATACTACTTAAAAGATCCGGACACTTCAATAACATGATCAATAGGAAAAACCAATAAAAGTCTTGCCGTAAAAAGACTTCGAGACCAGTAAACAATATCATTGTCTGAATTTTTATTAGTTTAACAAAAAGAGATTTAAATAGGTAGGAAAAAGATAAAAAAATCGCCTTTCGCGAATTGTAACCGTGGATTGCAAATGAAAGGCGATAAGAAATAAATAATAAATAATTCACAAAACTTGCATTTATCCAAGAATCTACTATACTTTAATCAGGCTTTACCAAGTAAAGCCGTCGGCATTTCTCGAGGGTTGTTGGCCCGAAAATAACAGCCCTCATTTTTATTTTATCAAATCCTTTAATTCCGCATCAGTCAAAGCAACACACTTTCGTTTCTGCTTCTCAAGCATTCTCGAATGATCCTTACCGAAATCAAAGAAACTGCCGATCTGTAACTTCCCTGTACCCTGCCTATTCCTCAAATACATCACACAATCCAAGTCCAAGCAAAAGATCGCGATCGTCCCCCTGTCGGGTTCGTACATCAACTCAATAACGATCTCTTCCTTCAACAGCGCTGGAATAAAATGCATCTTCTTTGCACGTCTTGTACTGAACCTGCCCTTCCTCGACGCATCGCTCTCTGGCTCAAAAAAGATATGATCAAAGGACTTTTCGTCAAAAGCAACCGGGATCCCGCGTAACGCATAAGGCCCGCCATTCACAAAGACGTCAATATATTCCTGACGATATTCTGCCTCTGAATCTAAAATGACTACTTGAACAGTCTTACGCATGATCCCTCTTCCACACAAACACATTAAACTTTTCTTCTGCCCATGCGCTGGTCTTCAATATCTGTCGCCTGCCGAGCTTCTCTTTGAAATACTTGATTATTTCTCCCTTGGCAACGCTCCGCCTCCCGGGGTTAACGGCATTCCCGACAAGCCCCGTCAGAAAGTCGGCAACCTGAATCAATAAATTCTCATGTGAATCATACGCTTGAAGATGCGCGATACTGCATTGTTGCTTGTGCAACAAAATATAGCTCTCCCAATATGCGTGCAAAGCCCGCGCCCTATTCTTATCACGGGTTGGCTTCTTATCCAGAAAAATATAATACTGTTTAAAATTCAAAAGTTTTTGACGGAGCATCAGGTAATAAAACTTGAAGAAAGCCAACTCTTTATCGTCATTATGATAACGCTCGTAATCCAGCTCGGTCTTGTCCACAATAATACACCTAAAGCCGAAAGCAATATCCGCCACGAAAAGATCGATGAGCGCCTTATACAAAGGCATAAATCTGGGACTTGTTTTCGCCCATTTTAATTCGTGATCAAACTCGTACCGGGTCCGTAAATTCTTCAACGCCTCAACCAAACGGTCTTTTTCTCCACGCGGAATAATCAAAGCCCCGATCGCCATCTTCTTTGCGTCGGGATTCTCCACGCGAGTTTCATCACAATAAATGTTAAATGCTTCTACAGTCATCTTTCCGTCCTTATAATGCTCAACAATCGCATCGCAATAAAAAACTCTTTATTTATACCTTAACTTCAATTTCGCGAGGATTTCAAGCCTCCCAAGATAAGCCGCCATATTCTGCTTTCCTTTAATCGGAACAGTCGCATCATTATACAAAAAGATCTGATCAGTATCCGGCTTCCCGGAAATGGACAACTTGGCCGCAAGCTTTGGCTTTATGCCCGGAATCTTTACGCCAATTGGATACTTTGCGCAATCAACATGTTCCGCTGTCTTAAATCCTAACGGCTTATAATCCCGATTCAGGACAACATATGAACCATCATCTTGCTTTTTCAAACAATACGGCATAAAAACAGCTCTAAAATCTCCTGATGGCATAAACAATCCCCCTTATTTATTCGAAAAAGTTTTTATCAAACCAGTAAAATTCTTCGGCGTATACTTTTCGTACTCCTCCTGCCGTACATACAAACAATTACACTTCATCTTCGACTGCGACTTGTTCACATCCTCACACCACTGCCTCAGCCGGGCGATCTTGAGCGGATCATCCAGATCCTCCCGGCCCTTGGTCTCAACGATATAAAGCTCCTTCTCGGAAGTCTTAACAATGAAGTCCGGGTAATAGTCGCGAATCTCGCCGCTGGCGTCGCGATAGTCGATCTTGAAGTGCACCGTAAAATAATTCTTCGCATACGAGATAATGTCCTCGCAATCCTCCATGAAGCTCGCGAACTCCAATTCAAAATGGCTATCGCCAACGATCTTATTGAAAAGACTCTTTTTCGGCGGGATATAACCCTGTTCTTTGACAACAAACGGTCGGCATTTGCTGATCTTGATGTAATCTCGAATCTCGGCCTCACCTTTATCCAGTACCGTCAAGTCATTGATCTTCTTCTTGAACGTTTCAATGATGGTCTTCGAAGCCTCCAATTCAGAAAGATTTCTGAGAATATTCAAATCCTCCAACTCGACAACCCGATCAAATAAATGCGCCTGAATAAATTCCTTAACCTTACCGTAAAGAACATCATATCCGCTCACCAACCGCAAATCCTTCATAATGACCTGCGCGAAGTATCCAATCACGCTCTGATAGTTCGCAACAAAGCCAGAATCCAATTCTGTGGTATGAGATATTTCATCGTTAGCAATATCCTTGAACACGATCTCCCTCTTCTGCTCCTCTGAAAATTCCTGAACCACTATCTTCTGATGTCCAAAGCTCGCCACATCCAGATTCGAGAAATTCTTGTACTCCCGATAAATACGAGGCGTTAAAACCGGGATCTGGATATCCAGCTTCTCGAT
>DYQZ01000056.1 GCA_020719005.1 Candidatus Omnitrophus sp. | reverse complement strand
CAACAAGCTTCCTTGTAAAAGGTGTTCCATGACAAAAAAAGATGTGTTCGAGAATTACGAAGAATTTGTTCTTCAGACGTATGCCCGGCTTCCCGTGGTGTTGGTGAAGGGCAAGGGATCCGTTGTTGTTGATATTGACGGAAAGAAGTATCTGGATTTTTTCCCGGGCTGGGGTGTATCTAATGTTGGCCATTGCCATCCCAAGGTCGTGGCAGCTGTCCGGGACCAGATCGGGAAAATGATCCACGTTTCAAATAATTTCTTTCATCCGAATCAGGGCAAGCTCGCGCGTGAGATCGTGCGCAGTTCTTTTCCGGGTAAAGTATTCTTTTGCAACAGCGGCGCTGAAGCGAATGAGGCGGCGCTTAAGTTCGCGCGTGTCTTTGGTGGGGGTAAGCGCGTTGAGATCATTACGACCATTAGTTCTTTTCATGGACGGACGATGGGCGCCTTGACCGCGACAGGACAAGTGAAACATCATGAGGCATTTGAGCCGCTGGTGCCGGGTTTTAAAATGGTGCCTTTTAATGATATTAAAGCGATACGTGAGGCAGTGACGGATAAGACAGCGGCCATTCTTCTTGAGCTTGTTCAGGGAGAGGGCGGGGTCAATATCGCGGATAAGCAGTACGTGAAAGCCCTGCGGACGTTGTCTGACGAGAAGAATATCCTTCTGATGGTCGATGAAGTTCAGACAGGATTTGGTCGGACCGGTGAGATGTACGCATTCCAACATTACGGGATAACTCCGGATGTTATGACCTTGGCTAAAGGGCTCGGCGGCGGTTTGCCGATAGGTGCGATGGTCGCGAAAAAGAATTTAGCCGATATTTTCAAGCCCGGCATGCACGGGTCCACTTTTGGCGGGAGCCCAATTGTCACTAAAGCGGCGCTTGGCGTTTTTGAAGCGATCTTAAAAGATAAAATGCTGCGTAATGCTCGTGAGATGGGCGCGTTCTTCACCGAGGAACTTAAGTCTTTTCAAAAAAAGTTCCCTTGTATCCAACAGGTCCGCAGTTTGGGTCTGATGATCGGGATCGAACTTTCTATTGAGGGAAAACCTATTGTTGATGAATGCCGTAAGAATGGGCTTATCATTAATTGCACACAGTTGAAGGTATTGCGGATCATGCCGGCATTGAATGTCACGAAGAAACAGATCAAACAAGCTTTGGGTATCCTGGAAAAGGCTTTTATATCGACCGTCGGACAATCATAACGGGGATAGCATGAAAAAAGATTTCATTTGTCTAAAGGACTTTACTCCTGCTGAAGTGGCGAATCTGTTGAGCCTGGCCAAACAGGTCAAACATAATCCACGTCATGGCTGTGATTTCTTAAAAGGCAGATCTATTGCCATGATTTTTCAAAAGCCGTCGAACAGAACGCGCGTTTCTTTTGAGACCGGGATCTTTCAGCTCGGGGGAAATGCGATCTATCTGGCGCCTGATGATATTAGTCTCGGGAAGCGTGAACCTACTGCTGACATTGCCCGGACGCTGACGCGTTTTGTCGATGGGATCGTGGCGAGGGTGTTTTCTCATCAGGATCTCATTGAGCTTTCGAAATATTCTACAGTTCCTGTGATCAATGCGCTTTCCGATGAATCGCATCCATGTCAGGCATTAGCGGATATGTTGACCGTCCAGGAGCGTTTTGGCAAGGTAAGCGGCCTTACCATGGCTTATATCGGCGACGGGAATAATGTTTGTAATTCACTCATTTCAATATGTTCCAAGGTCGGGATGCATTTAAGGATCGCAACCCCCAAAGGCTATGAACCAAGCCCGGAATTTGTTCGTTTAGGTGAGGAGTGCGGTAAAAAGACGGGGTCCAAGATCTCGGTCATGACCTCTGCTGAAGACGCAGCTCGTGGCGCACACGTGCTTTATACAGACACTTGGGTCAGTATGGGGCAGGAAGAAGAGACGGCCCGACGTCTAAAGGATTTTGAAGGATACCAGATCAATGCCAAGCTCGCGTCTTTGGCGGATAAGGAATATATTTTCATGCATTGTTTACCTGCGCATCGCGGGCAAGAGGTATCGACGGATGTCATCGACGGACCACGTTCAGTTATTTTTGATGAAGCCGAGAACCGCCTGCACGCACAAAAGGCGGTCATGATCTTTTTGTATACGTTCAAACATCAATAATCAATATTAAAGGGGTTTCAGATGAAGAAGGTCGTTCTTGCGTATTCGGGTGGTTTGGACACATCGTGTATCATTCCGTGGTTGAAAGACCGTGGTTACGATATCATTGCTGTCATCGGTGATGTTGGTCAGGGGGATGATTTTCAGAAGGTCAAGGCTAAGGCCATCAAGTCCGGCGCATCAAAAGTGTATTGCCTGAACCTTCAGCAGGAATTGATCGAGAATTACGCTTTCCCGGCGCTGAAAGCGGGGGCTCTCTATGAAGGTAAATATAATCTCGCGTGTGCATTGTCGCGTCCGTTGATCGCGTATCATCAGGTGATGATCGCGCGTAAAGAAAAAGCTGATGGCATGGTCCATGGCTGTACGGGTAAGGGAAATGATCAGGTCCGTTTTGAAGTGACCTATCGCTTGATGGAGCCGAAGATGGAAGTGTTGGCGCCGGTGCGTGTGTGGGAATTCAAATCCCGCGATGAAGAGATCGATTATGCTAAGTCCAAGGGTGTTCCGGTCGATGCATCAAAGAAAAAGCCATATAGCATTGATACGAATGTTTATGGGCGTGCCATGGAAAGCGGAGTTTTGGAAGATCCTATGGTCGAGCCGCCGGCAGATATTTTTTATATGACCGTTGCACCTGAGAAGGCGCCGAATAAGCCGGAGTATGTTGAGATCGAGTTCACAAAAGGTATCCCGACTGGCGTGAATGGCAAGAAGATGAAGCCGCTGGAACTTGTATTGGAATTGAATAAGATCGCCGGCCGCAATGGCGTTGGGCGTGTTGATATGATCGAGAATCGCCTCGTCGGGATCAAGTCGCGCGAACTTTATGAGAACCCTGCCGGCACCGTGCTGCATCTGGCGATCCGTGAGATCGAAAGCCTTGTGCTAGATCGTGACAGTTTGCGTTTCAAGGAAGCATTATCTCAAAAATACGCAGAGCTTATTTACAATGGTCTTTGGTGGACGCCGCTTAAAGCGCAGATGGATTCTTTTTTTGATAAGTACCATGAGAACACGACTGGTCTTGCCCGTATCAAGCTTTATAAAGGTCATGCCATGGTCGTTGGTCGTAAGTCACCGCATTCCCGCTACAGTGAGAAGATGGCGACTTATGGTAAGGGCGATACATTCGATCAGTCCTTGGCAGAGGGGTTCATCAAGCTTTGGACCGTGCCCTTCCAGAAGCATTCGTAAGCAGTTAAAGGTATCGGGGCGCTGTTCGTATGTAAAAGACATGTGTGGAGGATGTGATGGCGACAAAACTTTGGGGTTCCCGTTTTACGGGCAGTCTAAGCAAGCTGTCAGAGAAATTCACTTATAGTATTTCGTATGATTCTAAACTGGCGTTATACGATTGTATTGCCAGTATTGCGCACGCCGAGATGCTTGGTGCACAGGGCATTATCCCAAAAAAAGATGCGGCGGCGATCGTTAAAGGGCTTAATACCATCATTGGTTCTATTGAGGCCGGCACTTTTAAGTATGATGCCTCGGCAGAAGATATTCATACGGATATCCAGGTACAGTTAAAGAAGCTGGTGGGGGATGCGGCAGACCGTCTTCATACGGCGCGTTCTCGCAACGACCAGGTGGTGACGGATGTCAGATTGTATTGTCTCAATCATCTTGAGAATATCATGGCTCGTCTTGATGTCCTGCAGATCTCTATCGTCAAATTCGCGGATAAAAATCAAGACGTTATTATTCCGGCGTATACTCATCTTCAGTCCGCGCAAGTGGTCCTTCTAGCACATCAAATGTTAGCTTATGTCGAAATGCTTGAGCGTGATAAGGGGCGTTTCGAGGATGCTGCAAAGCGTACGAGTCTTAATACGCTTGGGGCCTGCGCGCTTTCCGGCACAACGCTTCCGACGGATCGTCAGCGTGTTACCAAAGACCTCGGGTTCCTTGCAACATCAGCCAACAGCATGGATGCCGTTGCTGACCGTGATTTCCTGATCGAGATCGCCTCAGATATCGCGATCACAGGGATGCATCTTTCGCGTATGTGCGAGGACCTTATTATCTGGGTCACGAGTGAATTTAATTTCGTTTCTTTGGATGACGCCTTTTGCACAGGGTCATCGATCATGCCTCATAAGAAAAATCCCGATGTGCTTGAGCTTATCCGCGGGACATCATCAAAGTTCCCGGGCCGCCTGATGGAATTGTTGGTGCTCATGAAGGGGTTGCCGCTCACGTATAATCGCGATATGCAGATGGATAAACCGGCTCTTTTTGATTGTGTTGAGACGATCGAAGATATGCTGGCACTTATGGCGGAAGTATTTTCGGGCATCACGATCAAGCGCGATGTGCTTAAAGAACGCGTTAACGCTGAATATTTCTTTTCTGTGGATATTCTTGATCATTTGGTAAAGAAGGGGATGTCTTACCGCCAGGCGCATGATACGGTTGGTCTGATGGTCAAGGAATGCCTGGATAAAGGACAAAGCATCAAGGGCCTTTCTTTAGCGCAACTAAAACGTTTCTCGCCGCTGTTGGATAATGATGTTAAAGATCTCTTGAGCGCTGAGGTTTCGGTCAAAGGTAAGAAGTCCTTTGGGTCAACGAATCCTTTGTTGGTGCGCAAACAAATCGACCAATGGAAGAAGAGACTGAAGTGATGTATACGCATCCTATCCATGATTTTAAATACAAAAAGGATGAGCTTTATTGCGAGGGCGTGAGTATTGCCTCGATCGTGAAGAAGGTCGGTACGCCTGTTTATATTTACAGTTATCAGACGCTGGTCGACCATTACCGTAAGATCAAGGAAGCCTTCAAGGCCATTGACCCGATCATTTGTTTTGCGATGAAGGCGAACAGTAATTTAGCCGTGTTAAAGGCGCTTGTTAAAGAGGGCTGTGGTTTTGACATTGTTTCCGGTGGAGAGCTCAAGAAGGCAAGGCTCGTCAAAGCCGATATGAAAAAGATCGCTTTTGCGTCTGTTGGTAAGACAGAGGAAGAGATCAGGGACGCCATTAAAGCGGGCATTCTTATTTTCAATGTGGAGTCGCGACCTGAACTGGAGAACATCAACCGTATTGCCGGAAAAATGAAAAGGCTTGTTCAGGTGGCATTGCGTATTAACCCTGATATCGACGCGCCGACGCATGAGAAGATCAACACCGGAAGTTTGAAAAAGAAATTCGGCATTGACCTGAAGACGGCACGGGATATTTTTCTTGGTCAGAAGGCGTTTAAGTATCTAAAGATCAATGGTGTCCATATTCATATCGGTTCGCAGATCACGAGCGTTATCCCTTTCTTGGTCGCGATCGAAAAGACGCTGGCATTCGTTGATGAGCTTGAACTCGACGGTGTGCGGATCGAGTATTTTGATATTGGTGGGGGCTTGGGGATCTTTTATAAAGATGAGAAGCCTCAGACGGCCGAGGATTATGCACAGAAGATCCTTCCTCTGTTCAAGGGCCGTAAATTCAAAGTGATCATGGAGCCTGGGCGTTTTATGGTAGGGAACGCAGGGATCTTTATTACACGTAAACTTTATCTGAAGGATAATGGGGTCAAGAAATTCATGATCGTTGACGCCGGGATGAATGATCTTGTCCGTCCGTCGATGTATGGTGCGTATCATGAGATCATTCCTGTGCGGAAGTCCTCGGCAAAAAGGATCACGTGTGATGTCGTTGGACCTATTTGTGAGAGCGGGGACGTTTTTGCGCATGACCGTGTTCTGCCTGCCGTTAAGGATGGGGAGCTTTTAGCGCTTCTTTCCGCTGGGGCCTATGGTTATGTGATGGCTAGTAATTATAATGTGCGTCCGCGTGTCGCCGAGGTTTTGGTCAAGGGTAAAGAATGGGCGGTGGTGCAGGACCGTGAAACATTCAAAGATCTTATTAAAGGTGCGCGCATCCCGGAGTTCTTAAAGTGAATATGATCAAAGTTCCTTTTTATAAAATGCAGGGCGCTGGAAATGATTTTATTGTGATCGATCATCAGCCAGGGCTTGACTATATTGCTTTTACGAAGAAAGCCTGTGACCGCCATATGGGCATCGGTGCGGATGGCGTGCTTGTGCTCGATACGTCTGTTTCGTCTGATCATAAAATGCGTATCATCAACGCCGATGGGTCGGAAGCCGAGATGTGCGGTAATGGCGCACGGTGCATGGCGGTTTATATCAAACATAAATTCGCGCTGGTGGCGGATGTGTTCACCATGGAAACACTTGCCGGTGTTATCAAGGCAAGCGCGCATGAAGAACATGCGTCCGTTCAATTATCTGACCCGAAAGATTATCGCGCGAATATTGAGATCAAGCTTGGCGATCAGAAGGTTATCGGGCATTTTATCAATACCGGCGTGCCGCATGCAGTGATCTTTGTCCAGGGGCTGCATGAATGTGATGTGAACGGTCTAGGTCGTCTGATAAGGCACCATCAAGCCTTTGCGCCCAGGGGCACAAATGTTAATTTCGTCGAGAAATTAAAGGAAGGCTTTATCGAGCTTCGCACCTATGAACGTGGGGTCGAGGCTGAAACATTAGCGTGCGGTACGGGAAGTGTGGCCTCGGCGCTGATCGGATATTTGCAGAATACGGATAAAATAACAGCTAAAAAGAACGCTATGATCAAGGTTGTTACCAAGAGCGGGGAAATGCTTGATGTTGCCTTTGACTTGGATGTGAAGGACGACAAGCCGGTCATAACAAATGTTTGGTTAAAGGGAAGCGGTAAATTCATTTGCAAAGGGGAGTATTATTATGGAATTTAAAGGATCGATCGTAGCGCTTGTTACGCCGTTTACGGATCATGGAGTGGATGAATGGAAGCTCGCCGAGCTTATCGAGTTCCAGTTGAAGAATGGTACTCAGGGTATTGTTCCCTGCGGGACGACTGGCGAATCTCCGACGTTGTCGCATGAAGAACATGACAAGGTCATTGAGATCGCAGTCGATGTGGTCCATAAACGTGTTCCTGTGATCGCTGGAACTGGTTCTAATTCAACGTTTGAGGCGATACGCTTAACGCGTCATGCCGAAGATTCCGGCGCAGATGCGGCACTGGTGGTGACGCCTTACTATAACAAGCCGACCCAGAAAGGTTTGTATTTGCATTTCAAAGCTGTTGCTGACAGCGTTAAGATACCGATCATCCTTTATAATATTGAGGGGCGCTGTGCGCGTAATATTGAGACAGAAACGGTCGCAAGGCTGGCGAAAGATTGCAAGAATATCGTCGGTGTCAAGGAAGCTTCCGGAAGCTTGGCGCAGGCGCGTGCTGTTCGTCAGGCATGTGGCAAGAAATTCACGATCCTCTCCGGGGATGATGCTTTAACGATCCCGATGATGGAACTCGGCGGATCCGGCGTTATTTCAGTATTGGCCAATATCATGCCTAAAGAAGTATCTGAGATCACTAAGCTCATGTTAAAAGGCAAGGTCAAGGAAGCGGCCGCAAGACAGGAAAAACTTCAGCCCTTGATCAAGGCCATGTTCATTGAGACCAATCCGATCCCGGTCAAGACAGCGTGCGGTTTGATGGGGTTATGCTCACCAAAGGTGCGTTTGCCAATGTGTGAGATGGAGCCGGAGAATCTTGAAAAACTGAAAGCAGTTCTTCGTCAATATAAACTGATCAAATAGATCTGAAGTGATAAGGAAAGTTTTATGATCAAGCTAGCTATAACAGGTTGTCGCGGCCGCATGGGGCAGTTTATTACCGACCTGGCGTTGAAAGAAAAGGATATTCAGATCGTGGCGCTTGTCGAGAGCCCTCTTTGTCCGAATGTTCCTGACGTTGTTGCAGGGGTTTATATCGTCAGGGATATTAATGTCATCAAGGGGGCGGATGTGCTGATCGATTTCACATTGCCGGAGCCGACAATGAATAACCTTGAGGCATGCCTGAAATATAACGTTGCTATGGTCATCGGAACAACAGGGCTTTCTGATGCCGAGCGTCAAAAGATCAAGGAAGCTTCTTCCCGTATCGCGATCGTTCAGTCGACGAATATGTCGGTCGGTGTGAATGTTGTTTTTGGGTTGCTTAAGCGTTCTGCAGAATTGCTGAAGCAGTACCATGTTTCTATTACTGAGACGCATCATATCCATAAAAAGGATGCGCCTTCTGGTACCGCTAAGACCATGGCTGAGGTTATTGAGAGTGCCACGCATGAGAAGGTGACAGATATCCAGTCTGTGCGGGAGGGTGAGGTCATCGGGTATCACAAGGTCACCTTTGATAGTGATGTGGATACGATCGAGATCGTTCATAATGCCAAAACACGTGCCATGTTCGCCGAGGGGGCGATCATCGCCGCTAAATTCCTTGCCAAAAAAGGCAAGGGATCCTTTAATATGCAAGAAGTCCTCGGATTAGCATAAGATCCTACAACATAAAATTCACACGGCATTCTTAAAGCCATTACAGGAGCAGTTGGTATATGAATATTGAATTAGCGGAACGTTTGAGACAGCTTCCACCATATTTGTTCCTCGAGATCGATAAGGCCAAACGCGCAGCCATGGTCGAGGGGCGGGATGTGATCAATCTTGGTGTCGGCGACCCTGATCAAACGACCCATAAACCTATTGTTGAGGCCATGAAGAAGGCGATCGATGACGGCGGGAACCATCATTATCCTTTTGATGCGGGCGTGCCGAAACTGCGCACCGAGATCGCGGCGTGGTTCAAAGGGCGTTTTAATGTTGAGCTTGATCCGTCGGGCGAGATATACCCTTTGATCGGTTCCAAGGAAGGCTTGGCGCATTTTCCGCTTGCGGTGATCAATCCCGGGGATAAAGTTCTTTTGACTGATCCGGCGTATCCGGCGTATCAGGCGGCAGTGACCTTCGCGGGCGGTAAGATCCAGTATCTTCCTCTGAAAGCTTCAAATGATTTTCTTCCGAAGATCTCGGATATCGAGGACGCAAAGAACGCGAAGATGATCATTGTATGTTATCCCAATAATCCGACCTCAGCGGTCGCGACCAAGCAGTTCTATACCGAGCTTGTCAAGGTCTG
>DYQZ01000055.1 GCA_020719005.1 Candidatus Omnitrophus sp. | reverse complement strand
TAGCAGTTTGGTCTTAAAAAGCAAATCTGTCGCACTATGAGTTACAATTCGCGGTGTTTTATAATAAATCAGCGGATGAATTGATGGAATGGAAGATGTTTGGTATGCTATATAAAGTAAAGTTTTTAAGCAAACGACTAAGTGTGTTGCGGGGATAGGATCAGTGTTTAGTTGATGAAAGACGCCGGATCTTTAAAAGGAGTTGGTTTGTGGAAATGAAAATATTGCCCCAGGACTTTTTGCAATCGCTCGGATCTGAACATGGTAATACCGGCGGGGTCTTAACTCCTTTCGTTCCTTCGATGCTTGATGAGATTCTGCTTCTTGCGCGTCGACAGAAAGCATCTGATGTACATCTTTCCGCAGGGGCTCCGGTGGTGTTGCGTCGATTTGGTGTTTTAAAACAGGTGACGACTGAACGGTTGCCTGCTGAACGGTTATCCTCGATGCTTGAAGAGATGTTGCCTAGAGATAAATGGCAGGCTCTTAAGATGACGGGGGATCTGGAGTATGTGCATACTATTCCGGGTGCCGGCCGTTTTCGTATGGTTGTCAATCGTCAGCGTTTCGGGTGGGATCTCACGGTGCGTGTAGTCGATCAGGAAGTGCGTAGTTTTAAAGAATCCCGTATGCCGATGTCGTGTGAAGGTCTCACCAAGTGGTCTCAAGGCCTTGTTCTTATCGCAGGACCTGCGGGCTGCGGGAAAACAAGCACGATGGCAACATTAGTTGAGATGGTGAATCAGACGCGCGAAGATCATATTGTTACCATTGAAAACCCAATTGAAATTGTATATACCCCGAAGAAATGTCAGATCAGCCAACGTGAGGTTTATCTTCACACGCTTTCTTGTGCTAATGCCCTTCGTGCCGCACTGCGTGAAGATCCGGATATCATTATTGTTAGTGAATTGCGCGATTTTGAAACTATTCAGCTCGCCGTGACGGCGGCTGAAACAGGGCATTTGGTATTCGGCACGATGAACACCAATAACGTTGCGCAGACGATCACGCTCCTTATTGGATCGTTCCCTCCCGACGAACAACCTGTTGTCCGTAATATGATCGCAGCCTCTTTAAGAGGTGTTATTTGTCAGCAACTTATCCCGCGGGCTGACGGAGAAGGCGTTGTTCCTGCCTATGAATTCATGACCATGAATACAGCGGCGGCGGCGATGATCAAAACCGGACGTTCGAATCAGCTTAATAATATTATCGCGACCGGTAAAAGTGAGGGCATGGTATCGATGGATAACTCGCTGTTGGCGCTGGTGACTGACGGGGTCATCAAAGGACAGGAAGCATACTATCGGGCGATCAATCAGAATTTGTTTGTACAGTATGCAGGAGGTATTGCCCGTGGCTAAGATCGATGTTCTTTTTAATGAGCTCATGGCAAGAAAAGGTTCGGATCTTCATCTCGAGCAGGGGCAGCGTCCTAAAATGCGCCTGCAGGGGAGCTTGAAAGAGATGAAGCGGGTGGATCCTTTGACAGGACCCTTTCTTCAGGAGCTGTTGTCAGAGATCTCGGGGCCTGAGCGCTGGCATCGTTTTAACATGACAGGGGATCTTGATTTTGCATATATTCTAGGTAATGATGCCCGTTTTCGAGCCAATTATTATCGCCATTTTTATGGTTACGGAGCAGTCTTTCGTCTTATCCCATCAAGTATTTTGCCGTTGTCTTCGATCGATATGTCGGAGGTCTTACGAGAATTCGGTAATCTGCGCTCGGGGTTAGTGCTTATTACGGGGCCGACAGGCAGCGGCAAGTCCACCACTTTAGCGGCTCTGATCGATCATATTAATGCGAATCAGCAAAGAAAGATCATTACCATCGAGGAGCCGGTGGAATTCGTTCATGAAAATAAAAAAGGGATCGTAGCTCACCGTGAGGTCGGGGTCGATACGGCTTCTTTTGCGTCTGGTCTTAAGAGCGCGATCAAGAGTGACGCTGATATTATTCTCGTTGGTGAGATGCGTGATAAAGAAACGATCGCGCTAGCACTGGATGCGGCTCAAATGGGCATTCTGGTGTTCGGCACGTTGCATACTAATTCTGCGACGAAGAGTGTGGATCGTATCGTTGATGTTTTTTCTGCTAATGAGAAGAGCCAGGTGCGCACGATCCTTGTCAATACTTTACAGGGGGTTGTTTCGCAACAATTGTTAAAGAGCGTTGACGGTTCCCGCCGCTGGGTTGCATATGAGATCATGATGCGTACTCCTGCGATAGCTGCCATTATTGCCGAGGGCGATACTACAAAGTTGATCTCTGAGATCCAAGTGAATCATCCTAAAGGAATGATCCTTATGGAAGAGCGCCTGCTGGAGCTTGTTAATGCGGGTAAAATAAGGTTGGAAGACGCATTCATGAAAGCGTCGGATAAACGCTTTTTTACCGCGAAGAGTGCTTAGTATTCTCGGGGGGATCCTCGTTAATCTCGCCGTTGTATGACCCTTTAACGTGTATTGGGAAGACAAAATAATCAAGGAACAGTGCTTGCGATGACAAAATTAAAGCATACCTATCTGGCGTATTGGAAGCAGTTGAAGTTCGTTGTTGATGAAATGAGGCTGGACTGGACATTTTCTTCGCTCGAGGGAGAAAGTCTTATTGTTGTCAGGGTCGGGTCTCCCAAATATAAGATCTGTCTTGCCCTTAACGGTGCTAATAACAAAGCTCCTCATTATTCTTTGTCGGCGGGGTTTTGGATACCTGATGCCAAAGATGCTTTTATCGTGCTTCGTTCAAGAAGCTCTCTGATTGAGGCTGAAATGGGAAAGGCGCTTATCTGGGATATGAAGCCCGGCAGAAAATCGTGCTGGATCTGGATAACAGTGGGGATGGATATCACCAACGAGAAGAGTTGGCCTGCTTCTTTTGAGTGGTTTGCGGATAAGGCACAGAAGATCCGGGATGTGTGTCATCATCAATTGTCGATATGAGCGGCAGAAAAGAAAATAAATGTCTGAACAAGTAAGATCTAAGATAGCGGCGGCCTTCACGGAGCCGGATAGAACAGAAGTATTCGACGCGCTTGTGGGCACGTGTGATTCTTTCAAGGTTGTTTCTGTGATCGCCAGCGGTGCTTTTTTGTATTGCGGCGTTTCAAAAGACCTGTTCGTTCCGGTGGGGGAACAGCAAAAGATCATGAAAGTGGGCGAGACGCATCTGGTTTATATTTACCGTGATGAGAAAACGGGACGTATTGCAGGGTCATCACGGCTTAATAAATATTTGTATGATGAAGCGCCGGACGACGTGAGAGAGGGTGATGAGGTGGACCTGATCATTTATTCTCAGACGGATATGGGGTATAAGGCGATCATTAATAGCGATTCCTGGGGCTTGCTTTATAAGAATGAGGTCTTTCAAGAGTTACGCTTGGGTCAGAAGGTATCGGGGTATATCAAAAAGATCAGGGAAGATGGTCGGATCGATGTGTGTTTGCAAAAGGCAGGTTATCAAAGCGTACCAAACATTTCAGTTAAGATAATGGACCATTTGAAAGCCTCCGGCGGAAGTTGTCCGTTCACGGATAAAACACCTCCTGATGAGATATACCGTCTTTTCGGTGTAAGTAAGAAGAAGTTCAAGATGGCAGTGGGCACTCTTTATAAACAAAAGAAGCTGGTGATCGATCCCGGTGGTATTAAAAGCAGATGAAATTGTAATAAATCAGGAGAAATGTTTATGAAACATAAACTCATTTCTGTGGCAAAGAAGGCGGATATCCCGAAGGAATATCGTAATACTCCTATCGGGGCATTGCTGGAATATCAGAACCTGGATCGTTCGTTCGATACTTATGCTCAGGCGAAATTATTGATCGGGATGTGCATGGATAACCGCAAGCATTTGCATATGCCTGAGAATTTTGCGTTCATTATCCGTTCCGGCGGGGCGAATTTGCGCAGCAGTGAATTCAAGGTGTCGTATGCCATTGGCGTGGGTGGTGTGCGGCATATTGCCCTCATCGGACATAATCATTGCGGGATGGTGAATTTGATCTCACGAAAAGAAGAGTTCATCAATGGTCTGGTCAAAGGGGCTGGGTGGCGTAAGGATGCCGCCGAAGAGCACTTTTTGAATCTCGCTTTAATGCACGAGATCGGGAATGAAATAGACTTTATTTTGAGCGAAACGACGCGGCTGCGCAAGAGATACCCCAAGATCAAGGTCGCGCCTTTGTTTTATAAGGTCGAAGATAATCGGTTGTATTGTATTGCCTAGGGCGGTGTTGAGGCCGGTATTTCTTCGTTATGTTCTGTGTTAGAATACGCTATGAATTTAAAGAATAATAATATAAAAAGTTTTGCCAAAGGGGTGTTGGTCTCTGATTTTGACGGGACGATCACTTTATTTGATTTCTATGATCTGGTGTGTCGGGCGTTCCCGAACATTGCAGGAGATTTTTGGACGCAGTATGAAGCAGGGAAGATCACGCACTTTGATTGTCTTCGGAAGATCTTCGCGGGTATTCGGGCTCCTGAAGCGCGGCTTTTTGAGATCATTGATGCGATGAAGATCGACCCTGATGTGAAAAGATCTGTCGATCTTCTGAAACAGAACAATTGGGATGTGATCGTGGCATCTGCCGGGTGCGATTGGTATATTAAACGTCTGCTGGCATCAAAGAAGGTGGATATTAAAGTCTATGCGAACCCTGGGGAATATTCTCCGGATAAAGGGCTTTTGATGCATTTGCCAGAACCATCGCCTTTCTTCTCGGCGGAACTTGGTGTTAATAAACTTGCGGTCGTTCGGGATGCGCTGAAGAATTTTCAGCATGTGGCTTTTGCCGGTGACGGCCGGCCTGATCTGGCCCCCGCGTTATTAGTACAGCCTCGGCGTCGTTTTGCCAAAAGCTGGCTGGCTAAAAAGCTGATCGAACTTGGAGAAGAATTCCAACCTTTTGAACACTGGTCTGAGGTAGCATTAAGACTTAAGGAACAGGAAGGCTGGATATGAGAAATACATCGGTCATTATCCCGACATTGGTGCGTATCAAGCCTGGAGCTCTTGATCGTCTTGGCGTATATTGCAGCCGCGGACAGTTCAAGCGGGTGGTCCTTTTGTTTAACAAGGAATTGGATCAGACGCTCATTGAACGCGTTAATAAAGCGCTGGGTAATGAGGGTATTGAGATCCTGGGGCATGTTCCAGTCGTGGCGTCGAGCTTTGAACAGGCGCAGGAGGTCTTTCAAACCCTGCCGCAGGCAACGCAGGCGATCATCGGGATCGGTGGAGGCAAGGCATTAGATGTCGCGAAGTATGTTGCGTTCTTAACGCGTCTGCCGTATATTGCGGTCCCGACGGCTCTTTCTAATGACGGTTTTTGTTCGCCTCAATCGAGTCTGGATTTTAAAGGTAAACGTCGTTCGTTCGCCGCGGCCATGCCTTATGGGGTTGTGGTTGATACGGAAGTATGTCTCCATGCGCCGCGTATCTTGTGGCTTGCGGGTATTGGGGATTCCGTCGCCAAGATCACATCTATCTATGACTGGAAATTATCGTTCAAGATTAATGGAACTCAGGTCGATGACTTTGCCGCGATCCTTTCTGATGCGACGGTGTTCCAGTTGATGGCAAAGCCTGATCGTGACCTTGAGGGAATAAAACTATTAGCCGCCGCGCTTATGTTAAATGGTGTGGCCATGGAGATCTCGGGGTCTTCGCGTCCGGCGAGCGGGAGTGAACATCTTATTTCACATGCACTTGATCTCATTAATCCAAAACCGCGTTTGCATGGACTTCAGGTCGGGGTTGCGACATATATGATCAGTCAGATCCAGGGGCGCGGGGCAGAGCGTATCGCCCAGCTTTTTGATGTGACAGGGTTTTGGGATGCGATCAAAGCAGATCCATTCATTAAGAAAGACTGGATCAGCGCTTTTAAGACAGCGCCGTCGATAAAGACGGATTTTTATACGATCCTATCAGAGAAAGATCACACGGAAGATCTGGTGCGTATCATGGAAACAGATCCGAGATTAAAAGATGTTTTTATAGAGGCTTTATGACACAAAGACCCATCAAACCTATAGATGAGGAATATGTATTGAATGTGGTCCGTCTTGCGTTAAAGGAAGATGTCGGACGGGGGGATGTGACGACGGAGCTTCTCATCCCGCACGCGAGCCGTATCAAGGCGCATGTGCTCGTCAAGCAGGACGCTGTTGTTGTATGCGGACTAGATTTCGCGCGTACGGTGTTTCGTTTGCTCGATAAGAAAGTTAAGGTCACTGCCCATGTCAAGGACGGTGATCTGGTAGGTGTAGGGACGGTGATCATGACCTTTGAAGGCCCGTCGCGTTCTATTTTGACAGGGGAACGGGTCGCTTTAAATTTTATAAGTTATTTGTCGTCGATCGCAACCTCTGCCAGAACGTATGTAGAAGCCGTGAAGCCGTATCATGTTGATATTCTAGATACGCGAAAGACAACGCCTTTATTGCGCCAAGCAGAGCGTCTGGCGGTCCGCGCCGGCGGTGCGGTCAATCATCGTTTTAATCTGAATGATATGATCCTGATGAAAGATAATCATCGTGTGATAGCTCATCAGGAAGGTTCGCTTGCGGATGCCGTCCGGATGATGCGCCGTAAGACGTCGCTTAAGATCCAGGTCGAGGTTGATGATCTTGAGGAATTAAAAGATGTTCTTGCAGGGAAGCCGGATATGGTTTTATTGGATAATATGGATATACCGACGTTGAAGAAAGCGGTGCGTATGACGCATCACGCTTTTCCTGCGGGCAAGAGGCCTCTTTTGGAGGCGTCAGGTGGTATCACGTTAAAAAGTATTCATAAGGTCGCGTCCACAGGAGTTGATCGGATCTCTGTGGGGGCGTTAACACATTCACGTCGCACTATTGACATGTCATTGGAGTTTGTAAAATGAAAAAGATATTTTTCTTGATGCTGCTGTTGTGCGGTTCTTTTTGTGCTGTTGAAGGCCTTGCGCAAACAGATGAAACCGTTCCATCAAATGTACGGACTGTGGCTGAGGGGGTTGTAGCGGGCGATAAAATGGAGAACTTCTTTGACGACAAACTTTTGATCGAGGGATATGCCAAGAAACTGGGGAATGCTTCCAAAGAAGTGCTTTTGGCGATGATGGATGATAATAATCTTTATGCGTATAAAAAAGCCGCGGCAATACGGGTGTTCCGTGAGATGTTTGCGGCTGATGTGGTGTTGAGGGAGCGGGTGGTGATCGAACGCTCGTTGCTACGTCAGCTTGAGCTGGCGCGTTCGGTATTCCTGCAGGTGGAGATCATGCATACACTCCTTATTCTTGACAGGTATCGTTTCTTCGACGGGATGATCCCCGCACTCATCCAGAAACTTGATCATTATGATGTGTCATTGACAGAGATGGCGTTCAAGGCGGTGGATCAGGTCGTGACAATGGGGACTCCGCGTTCGCGCGAGGCGAGGATCGTTTTTAATACATTAAGGAAGATGTTCTTTTTGTCACGTAAGAAGTTGCAGAATGCGGACACGAATGATCCGCGTCTTAAGAGCAAATTGTCTTTGCTTCGCTGGTCGGTCAAGGCGCTGGGGACGCAGGAGCTGAAGAATCTTCCTAAAGAAGTTATTGGTCTGATGTGATGGATACAGCGTCATCTGTGATAAATGATAAACCCTCCCTTTCTTTAAAGACGTTGCTTGTTTTTCTTTTTCTTGCCATTGTCGGCCTTTCCTGTTGGTTCTATTTCGAATTCCCGCGTGCTTCTGTGGCATCCCTTAAGGTGGGGCGTGCTGAGGCACTGGCGATCTCTAAACTGTATATAAGTAAAGTCCGGGGAGAAGACGCGACGAGATATCATTCGGCGATCGTTTTCATGGAGGAGAACGGGACATGGCGTTATCTTCAAAAAGCATTAGGGCCTCAGCAAGCCCGTCAATATTTGAAAGATCATGACGTAAGTCTTTTTTATTGGAGGGTTCGTTTCTTTCGTGAAGGTGAAAAAGGCGAGTATCGTTTTCATATCAGTGCTGATAACGGACGCGTTATCCGTTTTGAGAGGATGATCGATGACGCGGCTCCTCGCGCAATGATGGGACCGGAAGAGGCCCGGCGTATGGCGGAAGATTTTCTTAAAGAAGAATTCTCTCTAGATTGGTCGAAGTATGAATTAAAAGATGAGGCTCAGGTCGCCGAAGACAATAGGGTTGATCATACTTTCTCTTGGCGGCTAAAAGAAGGGGATGTTCCCTGGGGAACGTTGCCTGATGACGGTGTCGCAAAATTGCTTGTATTTGCCACTGTTTCTGGCGGGGAAGTCCTTTATTTCTCCGGTGAAAGCTTAGAGGTACCGGATCGTTTTACGCGTTCGATCGACGCGGATATGGAAGCAGGACGTAATTTCTCGCTCTTTTTCTGGCTGATCGGTATTGTGATGACGCTTGCGTCGGTATTCGTGTTCGTGCGCTCTAGGCATTTCCTGATCGTTGAGGAAACAAAACTTTTTTGGTTCTGGGCGGGTGTGTTGTTGTGGATATTGATCATGGGGAACCTCCTCAACAATATGGACGGTGTACTGTGGGGCTATTCCACGACCCAGCGGCTTTTTCCTTTTGAGGGACGTGTTTTTGTGCAGGCTCTGTTCTCTTCTGGTCTTGTTATCTGCGGGCTCGTTATCGCCGCTCTCGCCGGAGAGGCTCTTCGCGCTGTGGTTGCCGCTAAAGACAGGATGCTTGGGATCGCACGTGTGGCGTGTTCGTCTTTATTCTCGAGGGAGATTTCTTCTTCTTTGTTGTTGGGTTATTGTGCTGCGGCCATTATGTTGGGACTGCAGGCAGTGTTATTAAAATGGGGACGGGGCTCATTCGGGGTGTGGTCCGAGGACCTATGGTTCACCCAGTTTTCGGGTGCCACATGGCCTATCCTTGCGGCTGTAACACTGGCATTACGCGCGGCAGTCAGTGAAGAAGTCCTCTTCAGATTGTTTGCGCTCCACTGGGTCAGATCATTTTCAAGCTGGGTTCCTCTGGCGGTGGTCCTTTCGTCATTTTTTTGGGCAACGGGTCATGCCGGATATGAGGTTTTTCCGTCGTGGTTCCGCGTTCTTGAGGTCGGCGTCCTGGGAATGTTCCTCGGCGTGTTCTATTTACGTTTTGGCCTGATCGCGGTCATCACGGCGCATTATGTGTTTGATGTGTTCTGGGGAACAGCAGGATGTTTATTTACG
>DYQZ01000054.1 GCA_020719005.1 Candidatus Omnitrophus sp. | reverse complement strand
CCCTGATACGCCATGGCATAAATATTCATCTGCACATGAATATAAAGGACCGCCAGGACTGTAATGATCGCCATCATTTTTACCAGATCCGAAACCTTCATTGAATCCTTTCTAAAGCCCTTAAACGGGCACTGCGCGCACGCGAATTAGCACTGGCCTCTTCGTCGCTTGGTCTTAATGGTTTTTTTGTTAATATCTTCGCCCGACCTTCACGGTCAAGCTCACGGAACATATCTTTAACGATCCTGTCCTCGAGCGAATGGAATGAGATCACACACATACGGCCGTTCTTCTTAAGACGCTCAAATGCCTGCTTGATCCCCGTCGACAACGCATCCAACTCATGGTTCACTGCCACACGCAACGCCTGGAACGAACGCGTTGCCGGATGAATGCGCGCATGATCATATCCACGCGGCACAGCCCCTGAGATCAGGTCCGCCAGCTCTTTTGTCGTCTTGATCTGCCGCGCCGCTCGTGTACGAACGATCACAGATGCGATACGGCTGCTGAAACGCTCTTCCCCATATTCAAAAAGGATCCGCGCCAACTCTTTTTCTGAAAGATCATTTACCAGATCAAATGCCGATATTTTCTCTGAAGGGTCCATCCGCATATCCAGAGGGCCATCTTCGCGGAAACTGAATCCTCGCTCCCCCATATCGATCTGCATGCTCGAGACGCCAACATCAAACAGGAACGCATCCACTTCCTTGATGCCAAGCCCGTCGAGCACTTCATTCATTCGGCTAAAATTGCTTTTAACAATATCAACACGCGCCACAACCGCTTTCAAACGCTCTTTAGCTTTCAGGATCGCGGCTTCGTCCTGATCGATCCCGATCAAACGCCCACCTGCTCCCACAGCCGTCGCCATCATCAGCGCATGCCCACCCAGCCCCAGCGTCCCGTCAACAACAAGAGCCCCTGGCTTTAACGCCAACAGCTCTTCGACTTCCTTGACCATGACCGGGATGTGTTGTGTATTCAATTCCATATTTCCAAAAGAACAGTTACTTATGTCTTAAAACGCGAGTGACGGTGTTGAGGCAATAAAACTCGGGATCTTGCGCTCCATGATCGCCTGTTCGAACCCTTCCCAGATATTGGCATGCTCTTCCATGTCCGTAACCTCTTCCCAATTGCCTTTAAGACCGTTACGGTGATACGCCTTCTGACGTTCCTTAAAAATGAGATAAATGCGGCTGCGTCCAGTGCCTTCTTCCTGGGTCGAACAAAAAACACATTCACAATGAGGCAGTTCCACCATGTGCTTGAAGATCAGTTTCTGATGTGTGCAGGTGATCATATTCACCTCCCGGATAAAGGTTTACTAGAACTTAAATATCCAGCAAATTCTCAGCCGTTTGTTCAAAGGTCTGGCTGGACTTTGCGTAGAATTCATTCCACATCTTTTCATCCCAGATCTCGATACGATTTGAAACACCGATCACAATGGTCTTCGCCGTGATACCGGCAAAATCTTTCAAATACTGAGGAATAATAAAACGCCCCTGCTTATCGGGCGTCACATCAACAGCGCCGGAAAAGAACACGCGATTAAAAGCGCGCTGCTGCTCTTTCATGAATGACATGCTCTTGAATTTCTGCTCGATCGAACGCCATTCATATTCCGAGAACATGAACACGCATTTATCAAGACCTCTTGTGACAAAGAACTTTTCAATATTGTTCTCTTTGGCCACGTCACGAAAACGAGCCGGCAGGATGATCCTGCCTTTCCCGTCCAGACTGTGAGCGTGTTCGCCGTAGAACATTTATTTTTCCTCTTTATCGAACCGGTTTAGGTTTAAGCATGGAAACCACTTTCCACCACTTTCCTCCACCACACTCATAAGTATAGACCCCAAATATGGCGATGTCAACGTTGAAAATGAGAAATATTAAAATTTATGGTTTGTAAGTCACGTATTTGCAATAACTTGTAGAAACATGGAAAAATAATTCAAAAAAGATAAAAAAGGCGGAAAAATAATAGGGGAATTGGCAGAAATGGCGGGTCTCCACTATGTGGCACTGGCAGGATCGTTGGACTTGGGGTGGCTTCCCTGGGATGCTTTTGTATTCAGCCGTGAGTTTTTTTGCAATGGGCTTCAGAAATGATGAATTAAAAAGATATTGGCAAGCTCAAGTCGCTCGGCCTGCCTTAACGTGCCACCCCGCCGTCCTCGGCCGATCCTATCCTAAGCTTTTATTAAGGATCGCTGGGACGGGCGCGTTGCCGTATCTGGGACGGCCTGCCGTCGTGGTTTCCCAACCACGGATCAGCCTGCGGGCGTCGGGGTCCCCGTCACTTGGCGCGGCCGAGCCAAAAAATCTGAAATCTTGATCAAAACAACTTGGATCAAATCCGACGGGGATCTATATCTCACATCGCTGGCTTTGCCGCGCCAAGTGACGAAGGCCTTGCCGCCCGCAGCGAGCGGCATGACCAACAACGTTCCGCGCTATGCGTCAGCCATCCCCCATCCGCATTACCTAAAACTACCAATCAGATGAGATCACCTTAAAACGAGCGAGGACGGCGAGGTGTCACGTTAAGGCAGGCAAAGCGACTTGGAAAATAGAATTTCTTAATCGTAATTAAATAAGAGGGTTATTAAGAAGTATGCGACGAGAAATACTGGCGAGCGAAAAGAACATCACGCTGAATACTGGAAATGAGTTTTTTCTCGTCGGAGAATTTGATGCAGTTGCGTGCTTTTTTAATAAGCCGAACATCCAGGCGCTTACCATACAAGTTACCTTTAAAATCAAGAAGATACGCTTCGAGAGAAATGGGAGCATCGGCTTTTTTAAAAGACGGTCTTTTACCAATATAAAACAACGCGTTGTATTTTCTCGCACGATAGAAAACATGCGCCAGATAAATACCAGAAGGCGGAATAATGATGTTTTCCTGTTGAATATTCGCCGTCGGAAAACCAAGCAGGCGCCCGCGACCATCCCCTTTGATCACAACACCTGAGACCATAAAAGGTCTCCCCATGAGACGTGATGCCTCAGTCATCTCTCCTCGAGAAACAAGGGCCCTTATATATTTGCTCTTGATATAATTCTTATTATTCTTTTTTAAAGGTTTGGCATCGACCTTGAACCCATACATCTCGCCCATCCGTCGTAAGAAAGGAACGGAACCTTCGCGGTCATGCCCAAAATGAAAATCATCACCGACAACGATCTCCCTTACACCTAAAGAAGCGCTCAGCACTTTCTTTACAAATGTTTCAGGCATCATGCGCGCAAAGGAATAAGAAAAAGAGATCACAAGACAAACATCGATCCCTGCCTCGGCAATAAGCTCAAGACGACGGGATAACGGCAGGACATAACCAAAGAATTTTTCAGGATAGAGGACCTTGACCGGATGAGGATCAAAGGTGATCGCCACACTCGCCACGCCCAAGCGACGCGCTTCAGACACAGTCCTGTGAAGGACAAGCTGGTGCCCTTTGTGGACACCGTCAAAAACACCGATAGCAGCGACGGAGGCTTTAAGCGGCTTTAAGAGCTGATTGATCCCGTAGACAACCTTCATTGAACTCCTCAAGCGAAACAGCATCAGACAATAAAAAAGGCCCAACCTTAGTGCGCTCTATTTGAGTGATGCAGGCACCGCACCCGAGTGCGTCTCCCGCATCTTCCGCGATCTGGCGCACGTAAGTCCCCTTTGAACATGCTAAATGGAATTTAACATAAGGATGAGCGAACTCAAGGATATCCAGCGCATCCACACGGACCTCTCTCGACGGACGCTCTACATTTATCCCTTTACGCGCAAGCTTATAGAGCCGCTCCCCTTTATATTTCACCGCCGATACCATAGGAGGAACTTGCTGAATAACACCCAGAAATCTTTTGAATACTTCCTCAACCCGCTCTCGGGTGATATCAGCACACGGCGCCTCAGCAAGGACCTTACCCTGTATATCCGCACTCACCGTCTTTACACCCAATAACATGGTCGCTGTATACGCTTTATCAAATCCAACGAACTTATCAAAAAGACGTGTGGAACTTCCGACAAGAATAATAAGGAGCCCCGTCGCCAACGGATCAAGCGTCCCGGCATGACCAACTTTCTTGAACTTCAAGATACGCCGCACGCGCGCCACCACATCATGTGATGTGATACCGTCCGGCTTATAAACGATCCCGATCCCGTCCATTACAATTGCGCCCCTATCGCTGATAATATTTTCTTCTTCGACAGGATCATCCCTGCATCAAGATATCCTCCGCTCGCCTTCTTATGCCCGCCGCCATTAAATGCTGACGCAAGACGGGAAACATCAAAATTCCCGCGGCTGCGAAAATTCAAACGCGTTTTTTTCTTATCCTGTTCTGTCAGGATCACGATCACCTCGAGCCCCTTAACAGAACGCAGGAACGAAAAGACCTTATCCTTCACATCGAACGCACCCGAGAAACAAGCCATCTGTTTTTTTGTCATGGTCAGACATGCCACACGCTCATCATCATGCAGGGTGAGCGTGCTCATCAATTTCAAAAAAGGCTTTAGATCAGTTTTCGGCATTGTTTCATAAACCTGACGGTAAAGATCGCTCACCGGAAGATCGATCCTCATGAGCTCCGCGATCACCGCATGCGTATGTGAACGCGTGCAGTCAAAACCAAATGACCCTGTATCAGTCAACACGCCAAGATATAACAAGATCGCTATATCACGCGTGAACACGCATTTGGCCTGTTTTAAAAGCTCATACAATATTTCTGACGTCGATGAGTAATGATCGCGGACAATATTCAACTTACCAAAACGTGTGTTGGTCACATGATGATCGATATTAATGACCTCTGTCTTTGCCGTGATCAATGCCGCCACTTTACCGATACGTTCAAGCTCTCCGCAATCAAGGATGATCGCCACCTCAGGAACAAACTTTTTACATTCATCAACGGTTTCATAAAGATCCGTACGTGGCATGAAATCCAGCCACTGAGGGCATGGCGTTTCATTGACCACACGCACCGTCTTACCAATAGACTTAAGATATAACGCCATAGCAATGGCCGACCCGATCGCATCAGGATCAGGGTTCACGTGCATGCTGATCAAAAACTTTTTATGGGTCTTTAACACCTTCAAAACAGCACGTTCCATATTAAGATTTATCCTCTACGTCTTCTCCATCAACACCCTCAACTTCGTCTACCACTCCCCGCTCCTTCTTCTCCTGATGAAGCGCATCAAATGTATGGGTCATTTTCAAACAATCAGCGATCGTATTGTCATGCACGAATTTGATCTGAGGTATATGCCTGAGATCAACGCGGTCGCCGAGAAGTTTACGCACACGGCCGCTCGCTGAGGTCAATCCCTCTTCTGTCTTTTGAACGTCCCGGGGATCATCGCTAAGGATGCTAAAACCAACGTGTGCATAGCTCAAGTCCTTGCTTGTATCCACATACGTGACCGTAACGCCCTGAACACGGGGATCGCGGATCTCACCGAAGAGCAGCATATTGCCGATCTCACGCTTGAACAATTGATTCAATTTTTCCATCCGTGTGCCGCCCATACACCTCACCTCTTATTTAACCAGAGATTCTTTCAATATTCTTTTTACCGACGCATCTTCTGCTTTTAAATAGAAGAATGCCCGTGCTTCCATGCAAAAACGCGTAATATCAGCGTCTTGATCACGGACAAGCATATCAAGAACCGTCTGAAATTGCAAAGCCTCCGCCACTTTTTGCTTCACGTCCTTAGGCAATCCAAAATCCACCAGCACTCGGTCCACTGCCTCCATCTCACCTGAGGCACACATGCACATGAGAAAAAGGATCCAGGGATCGCTTACCGCATCTACCGCCTTATAATCAATGGCGCTTCGCATCAGCTCGATCACGTCCCTATTCCAGACAAAATACAGAACACCACCCAGATGATGTAACGTGTTTAAAGCCACCAGGGGATCCTTCTCAAAGAAGATACGCCTGAACTCATGAAAATACCTGACCGGCGTTACGGTCGAGAGAGCACAACCGGCGATCGCCTCTTTCATGAGCAGGAGCGTATGCGCTTCGATCTTAAAACCAAACCTTGCTGCATAACGGACCGCACGCAAAATACGCGTCGGATCATCCAGAAAACTTTGATCATGCATCACACGGATGATCTTCTTTTCAATGTCATCGATCCCCCCGCACGCATTCGAAATCTCCCCCAGACGGTCCTCATTCAAACTGACAGCGATCGCATTCACTGAAAAGTCCCGACGAAAAAGATCCGCCGAGATACCGGCCTGTTCAATAACAGGAAGAGCACCTGGACGTGGATATGTTTCAGAACGCGCTGTCACCACATCAAGCACGCCGCCCTGAGGCAATTTAAGCACCGCTGTCTTGAACTGTTGATGTAATAATGGCTCCACTCCGAACACGCCGGACAACCGACGCGCAAAAGCATGGCCATCCCCTTCAACAACAACATCAACATCAACGCTCGTTCTCTTAAGGAGCATATCCCGGACAACTCCGCCCACCAAAAATGCGTGCACCCCGGCCGCATCCGCCTCACGCCCTACCAGAGCCAATAGTTCCCGAACATCTTTAGATGTATCCTCAAATGATATTTTCATCACATCAACCTCTTGTTACCCTCTAGGATGGAACTGTTTATGCACCGTGCGTAACCGCTCTTTATCAACATGGGTATAGATCTGCGTCGTTGATATATCCGAATGCCCCAGCATTTCCTGAACGCTACGCAGATCAGCCCCATGCTCAAGTAAATGCGTTGCAAAAGTATGCCTTAACGTATGCGGCGTGATCTCTTTTTTAATGCCCAGTTTTTCGGCATAGAACTTGATCAACTTCCATACGCTCTGACGCGTCATTTTCTTTCCCAAACGGCTCACGAAAAGAGCATCGCACGTACGCCCCCGCAGGACCTTTGGGCGAACCTGCGTCATGTATTTCTCGAGCGCCTCAAGAGACTTCTTCCCGACAGGAACAAGACGCTCCTTGCTTCCTTTTCCGATACAACGCACCACACCCGCATCAAAACTCACCCGATCGACCGTCAGGTCCACCAACTCCGACACACGCAGTCCTGCGGCATAAAAAAGCTCCATGATCGCCTTATCCCGCACACTTTGCTTATCCTTGTCATTCGCCCCATTGATCAGGGAAGAAACCTCACTGCCGGAAAGAACATCCGGGATAAGTTTCCAGGACCGTGGCGTATCAATAAGGTCCGTCGGATCATCTTTGACTATTCCCTCACGGACCATAAAACGATGGAACATCCTGATCGCCGCCAAACACCGGCAGATCGAGCTCGTCGTAAGATCCTGCTTCTTCTCAAACTGCATGTAGGCGGTTATTTTTTCACGACTAACGTTCTCGGGTGTTCTTATGCCGTGCGTGTCCGCAAGATAGGCCACATACCCATTAAGGTCCCGTTCATAGGCAAGGAGCGTATTCTTAGCAAGGCCACGCTCAACATTAAGGTAATTAATGAAATCACGGATATGCTGCTGCATTATTTTTCAGAAACCACCAAAAAGGGTTCGATCAAAACCGGTTTAAAGGAATGATACAACTCCCGCTCCACCGCCTTAAGATCGCTCTTCATCAGATCATACCGACGAAGCGCCTGTGGCTTATCCAACTCAATAGAAATGCTCGTCACTTTATCCGCAAGCGCTTTTAGCTTTCCCGAGGATTCCCCCGTCAACAATAACGCCATGGCCTGCAGTTTGGATGAAACCTGCACTAATAAATAACGTTCGCGCTTTACGTTCTCGTCTTTGCCCAGGGTTTCCCAGACATCCTTGTAATACGCACGCACCACTGCATAATGTGTCGCATATGTTTTGATCGGCGCATGAACGACCGGCTGATATTCAACAGGGTCCAACACGGGAATGAACGCCTCTTTGGCATTCTTCGTATCACGTTTACGAACGAATTTCCGGCGTAAAGAAACACAACCCGACATGTCCAACGCCAGTATCATGGTCACCAGGACAACGGCCATCCAACGTTGATATTTCATCATGTTATTCATGAAGCATCTCCTCAAACTGTTGTTCATTGAGTATTGTTATCCCAAGCTCACGCGCTTTCTTAAGTTTAGATCCGCTGGCAGCACCCGCCACCAGATAATCCGTCTTTTTACCTACTGAAGATCCGACCTCAGCACCAAGAGCCCTTACCAATGCTCCTGCATCTTCGCGCGTATATTTCTCCAGCTCACCAGTAAAAACAAATACTTTACCTGAGAGTTTACCTGTCGCCCCCTCGATTACAGGCTCCTGCATATTCACACCAGCCGCGTGCAATGCCTCCACGATCCCATGCGTTTCTTTCTGCTTAAAGAAACGCTCGATCGCCAACGCGCTTACATCTCCAATATCAGCCACTGATACCAGATCATTATAACCTGCAACCGCCAGAGTTTCCATCTTGAGAAAACGACGCGATAATGTCATCGCGGCCTTTTCCCCGACATTCGCTATCCCTAACGCAAAAACAAGGGCGGACAGCGGTCTTATCTTACTACGTTCGATCCCCAAAAGAAGATTATCCGCTTTTTTATCGCCAACCAACTCCAGCATCAACAACTTTTCTTTCGTTAAAGCATAGATGTCCGCAACTGAATGAACAAGCCCCTTTTCTATTAGTTGAACAACAACAGCCTCTCCCATCCCTTCAATATCCATTGCCTTACGCGAGGCAAAATGCAGAACACGACGCTCAAGCTGTTTAGGGCACAACGGATTGATACAACGATGCGCAACAGCATCCGTATCCCTGACAATAAATTCCTCACGGCACATCACGCAGTTCGACGGTACATGGCTCACAGGGGCCCTTTCCTCCGCGAAAGAAACGACCTTCACGATCTTAGGGATCACATCCCCTGCCCGCTCGATCAAAACCTTATCATTCTTGGCAACACCCAGACGGGACAACTCATCAAAATTATGCAAGGTCGCACGGGATATCATGACCCCACCGCACATGACAGGTTCAAGTTCTGCCACAGGAGTCAGCACCCCCGTACGCCCCACCTGGACCACAATATCCTTAACAAGGGTTGTTGCCTGCATGGCCTGGAATTTAAAAGCCACCGCCCAACGAGGGCTTTTCATGGTCTCGCCAAGCATTCGCTGTTCTTTAAAACCGTTGACCTTCACAACAACCCCGTCAATATCATAAGGCAACGCCTGCCTCATGGCCTCAAATTCACGGCATGCTAAAGACACCTCGTCCATCGTCCGGCATAAACGCGTTAACGGATTAACAGCAAACCCCCACTCCCGGGCCGCTTGAAAAAAATCCCACTGACTTTCAAACGCATGCGCCGCATCGATACGCGCAAAGGAATGAACAAAAAAATTCAACTTACGCTCTT
>DYQZ01000053.1 GCA_020719005.1 Candidatus Omnitrophus sp. | reverse complement strand
GCCTTGAGCATGCGGGCAGAAACCCAAACGCGCTTGACCGTACCGTTAGCAGCAACAACCTTGACACGCTGAAGATTTGGCTTGAAAACACGGAGCGTCTTTCCGACGATCTTGGAACCGGCACCGCCCTTACGACGGATCATACCGCGTCTTTTATATTTACGACCTGAAGTCGGACCAGCACCACTGATAACGCAAACTCTACCCATAAGACTACCTCTGTTGATCAAAACGGTTGAAATAAAACTAAATTTAGAAGTCAATTTTATGGGATAACGTCTTTTTGTCAAGGCTTTTCTCCCGATAAAGTTTATAAAAAGATATCCTTGTTGAAAAAACGAGAGTCTTTGGGATAATAGCGTGAGTTTTTACTCCAAAAAGAAATGCGGATCGAAAGGCAGTGCTCTCGTGGCAGATATTCAAGACAGGTTCAAAAGATTAAAACCTTACGCCCCTCGGAAGTTCGTTCCACAGGATGCCGTGTTAAATGATGTTAAGGCTGTTGTCCCGTTGTACGAGAGCCTTCTTGGTCGTGAGGTCACCTCAAAAGAGGGGCTTGAAAGATGGGTGCTTGACTCTTCTGAGGTTGATGCGGCCTTAGGTGAGGCAGGAAGTGTTTTGTATATTGAGATGACGTGTCATACCGATGATGCGGGTAGGGCAAAAGCTTATCAGGATTTTGTCGAGAATATTGAACCCGCGGTGAAGCCTCTGGCCGACCAGCTTAATAAACGTTTTCTTGAGCTGAACGCGCGTTTTCCGCTGGACCCTGTCCGTTATCATGTGTATGCCCGTTCTGTGGACGCCGCGGTTAAATTATTCAATGAGCGCAATGTCCCTCTTGAGACGGAGATCAGCCTGTTGTCGCAGGAATACCAGTCCGTATGCGGTGCGATGATGGTTGACTTCGACGGAAAAGAATGCACCATGCCTCAAATGGGAAAGTTTCTTCTTGAGCCTGATAGGGCGTTGCGTGAACGCGCCTGGCGGGCTACCTCAGCACGGCGGTTGAAGGATAAAGATAAGCTCGAAGATATTTTTGACAAAATGAGAGCGCTGCGTGAGCAGGTCTCGTTGAACGCGGGGTTCTCGAATTTCCGTGATTATCAGTTCAAGGCCTATCAGCGTTTTGATTATACGCCGGAGGATTGCAAGAAATATCATCAAACCGTCAAGGAGTTCATTGTTCCGCTTAAACGTGAGATGGACCGTTCCCGGCAAAAGATGATGAAACTGGATGTGGTGTGCCCGTGGGACGTGGCGGTTGATCCACTTAACCGTCCGCCGTTAAAGCCTTTTGAGAAAGTGGATGAATTGATCAATGGCGTCGGGCGGACGTTCCGGGGGCTGGATGCGGATCTAGGAAGGTGTTTTGATGAAATGGCATCACTCGGGATGCTTGACTTGGAAAGCCGTAAGGGCAAAGCTCCTGGTGGTTATCAGAACACTCTTACCGAAGCGCGGAAGCCTTTTATTTTTATGAACGCGGTCGGAGTTGACGATGACATCCGCACGTTGTTGCATGAGTCAGGACACGCCTTTCATGCGTTTTTGTCAGCACATGATGATCTGGATGATTATCGTCATGCGCCAATGGAATTCTGTGAGGTCGCCTCCATGAGCATGGAATTGATGGGCGATGCCGGGATGAGATTCTTTTATAATGATACCGACGCACGTCGATCGACCATAGAACATCTGGAGGGTGTTGTTTCGGTTTTGACATGGGTTGCGGTCGTTGATTCTTTTCAGCATTGGATATATGAGAATCCCAAACACACGCGTGAAGAGCGTCGTGCTGCGTGGGTCTCGATCAATAAGGACCTCGGGGGCGGTCTTGTCGACTGGTCAGGGTTGGAGGAAGAGCGTGCTTATTTATGGCATCGTCAATTGCATATTTTTGAAGTGCCGTTTTATTATATTGAATATGGCATTGCCCAGTTGGGAGCACTTCAGATCTGGAAACAATTCAAAGAAGATCCAAAGAGGGCTGTTCTGAATTATAAACAAGCGCTAAAGCTCGGCGGATCATGGCCATTGCCGGAACTTTTTGAGGCCGCAGGTATAAGGTTTGATTTTTCAAAAGAAATGATCGAGCCGTTGATGGCGGATGTATATGAAACATGGCGTAAACTTAATAAGTAAGGATGCTGTTGTGAAGAAATGTGATGATGTGATCCAGTCCGGAAAATATTTGAAGCTCGTTAAGCGCGATGGTTGGGAATATATTGAACGGGTCAATTGCACAGGGGTGGTCATCGTTGTTGCAAAAACGGATGATGATAAAGTGATCCTGGTCGAGCAGTTCCGTCGGCCTGTCCAAAAGAATACGATCGGTTTTCCGGCTGGCTTGGTCGGCGATGAGCGTGGCAAAAGAGGCGAGAGCTGTGCCTCGGCGGCTAAACGCGAACTGTTGGAAGAAACAGGATATCAGGCGCGTAAAGTAACACAATTTTTTGAAGGGCCTGTTTCCGCTGGTATGTGCCGGGATATGGTAAGGATCTTTCATGCCACCGGACTCAAGAAAATAGCAAAGGGCGGGGGTGTGGATGATCTTGAAAAGATCAAGGTTCATGAAGTCCCTCTTCGCGGGATCGACCAGTGGTTGCTTCGTCAGCAGAAAAAAGGGCTTTTGGTGGGGCCTAATGTTTTTGCAGGGCTTTACTTCTTGGAACATTGGGCAAAATGATCAAAAAACTCACACACGAACAGATCCAATCCCGTCAGGTAGAAAAACTTTCTGTCCCCCGAGTCCCCCTGGTTTTGGTGCTTGATAATATCCGTAGTCTTTTTAATGTCGGTTCCATGTTCCGTAGTGCTGATGCAGCGGGAATTGAAAAGATGATCTTGTGCGGCATTACAGGTTACCCGCCGCAGAGCGGTATTGCAAAGATCTCTTTGGGGGCAGAAGACATCGTCCCGTGGGAATACTGTAAAACTACTGTTGAAGCAGTGCGTTTATTAAAAGAGCAGGGGTATCAGGTCCTCGCGTTAGAACAGGCGGAAGATAGTATTGCATATCAAGAGTATGTTCATTCGTCGCAACGTAAGGTCGCGGTTGTTGTTGGTAATGAGGTAGAAGGGGTTTCCGACGAAGTAATGACCCTTGTGGACGGGGCGATCGAAATACCAATGGCAGGTGTAAAAAATTCATTGAATGTTTCGGTCGCTTGCGGTATTGTTATATTCCACATGGCGGTCGCATCACGCCAGATAAAGATATAACTACAATTTACTCATAGGGTTGCAGGCGTTACAGAATGAGAAAAGGTAATGCTTCAAACTGGAGATTGTAGAATAAACCAAAAATTCCTAATGAAAGGATATGCCGTGATAGATCGTGAAAAGCTGTTGCAGATCAAAGAAGTTATCGAAGAGGTCAACCGTCATAAGTGGATCCAGAGTGAAATGGCTGGATTTGACATCGGTTTCAATAAAGCCGCTGATGACTGGTTCCAAAAGCATGCCACTGCTTGGGTCGCATTCCATAATCCACAGCCTGCAGTAAAAGGGGTAAAGGCAAAAGGCAAAAAGTAGTTTTTAGTGAATATTGTTGAATTAGCTTTCTAATCAATTTTTTTGAAATAAGAAGGGTTTTTCTTTTATGTATAAAGTAGTACTTATTCGTCATGGAGAGAGCACCTGGAACAAAGAGAATCGTTTCACGGGGTGGGTTGATGTGGACCTTTCATCGACTGGCGTTCAGGAAGCGGAAGAAGCTGGAGATGTGTTAAAAAAAGAAGGCTACATTTTTGATCTGGCATATACATCAACACTTCGCCGTGCGAATAAGACATTGAATACTGTTTTGGATAAGGCAGATCTTCTTTGGATCCCTGTTAAGAAGAATTGGCGTTTGAACGAGCGCCATTACGGCGCTTTGCAGGGGCTTGATAAGGCGGAGACGTTGAAGAAGTATGGTGAGGAGAAATTCAAGCAGTGGCGCCGTAGTTATGATGTCCCGCCGCCACCATTGAGTAAAGATAGTGATATGTATCCAGGAAAAGATCCTCGTTATGCGGACGTTGCCCCCGAAGAACTTCCCTTAACAGAGTGCCTCAAGGATTGTGTGGCGCGGGTATTGCCATACTGGTTCGTTGAGATCGTCCCCCAGATCCTTAAGGGGAAAAAGATCATTATCGCGGCGCATGGCAATTCATTGCGTTCACTGGTCAAGCACCTTAAGGGGATCAGTGATACGGATATTGCTGAACTTAATATTCCTACGGCTGTCCCCCTGGTGATAGAACTTGATAAAGATCTTAAGTTTGTCAGGGATTATTATCTGGGTGATCAGGCCAAGATCCAGGCCAAGATCGCTGGAGTAGCCAATCAGGGAAAGAAATAAGAAGGAAATAAAGTCTTATAATGCATCGATAAAATTTTTAAGAATATGGTAAGATAAAAACCTGCTTAACGGCAGGTTTTTGTTTTTGGAAAGGTGTTTAAGCAGTATTAACGTGTGTAGCAAGTCTTCGCAGTGTGGTCGTTGGTCCATATTTTGTATGCCTGAGAAAAATATTCAATATCAAGTCGGTCTTAAATTCAAGCCATCAGTGACGGTTAAGGAGCTTCTTTTGCGCCTTTTGCAGTCGGCGGGCTTTGATATGACGACGCTTGTTGATGAGGAAGACCGCCAGCAGTGGATGCTTTCGTTCTATGTGTATGATAAGAAAGCCCTTGAAGTGATACGCGCGTCCCTTCGTTCGATCCGTCTTAAAGGGGTTGTGTGTTTTACGAAGGAGCATCATAAAGATGTCTGGTCCGTCCAGTGGAAAAAGGGGTGGAAGCCGTTTGAGCTTACCAAAAGATTTTATGTGATCCCGTTATGGCAAGAGCGCCGTTCGTATCCCAAAGGAATGATCCCGTTATATCTCGATACGACCAATGCCTTTGGGACCGGGCTTCATGAAACGACAAAGTTCACGTCGCAGATCATAGATTCTCTTCAAGGGTGTTTTAAAACTTTCCTGGATGTGGGAACGGGGACAGGGCTTTTGGCGATCGTTGCTCTAAAAAGCGGAGCAACAAGGGCGGTTGGTTTTGATATTGATCCCGGGGCTGTTGTGGCTGCGCGTCAAAACTTGAAGGCCAATGGTCTTAAGGCGGTTTTAAAAGCTTGTACTGTTGAAAGGTTCGTTCCTCTTAAAAAGTTTGATCTGGTTGCGGCCAATCTGGTATCACCTGATCTTATTGAATTCAGGGACAGGATTATTTCTTTCGTCAGGCCTGGCGGGTGGCTTGTTGTTTCGGGGATATCTCTTGCCAACATAGCACGCGTTAAAAAAGCGTTCAATGTTCCGTCGTTGAGGCTTTTAAAGGTTGTTAAAGGAAAAGAATGGGCCGCCATTCTGTTTAAGATCCGTGATGAAAATGAATGAGCCCATCGTTATCTTAGAAAAAGACCTGGAAGAAAGTTTTATCCGTTCTTCCGGTCCCGGTGGACAGAATGTTAATAAGGTGTCTACGGCTGTTTTTCTTCGGCATATTCCGACAGGGGTCTCGATAAAGTGTCAGGAATCCCGTTCTCAGGAACAAAATAGAAAGAGGGCGAGGGAATTACTGCTGTTAGAATTACGTCGCCGTGAAGATGCAAAACGGGGTCGTTACATACAGCAAAAAGAAAAAGCGCGTCGTCAACGACGGCAGAAGCCAAGAGCAGTAAAAAAGCGGATGATCGAAGATAAGCGTTTGCGTTCACAGAAAAAACAGGTCCGTTCGCGGGTCTCTTCTATGGAGGAATGATCGTGGTCAAGAAGCCGGCGCCAATCCCTTTAAGTATGATCTTGTGTGACATGATCATCGAAGATAAGAAAACAAGTAAGAAATCATTGATAGGATTGTTCAGCACAGTCACAACGGCCAAGGTCCCGTGTTTGTTGAGCCGTTTTGGCGTGTTCATTTCCCTGACTGAAGGTATCGGTGAGTATGCCTGCGTGTTGCGTTGCAGTTTTGCGGAAGACAATACCCAGGTCGGTGAAACAAAAGGGCAGGTCCGTTTTATGGACCGGCGTGAAGTGGTGGAGATATCCCTTGAGGTCAACGGTGTTAGTTTTCCGCGTTACGGGGATTATAGATTTGATCTTTATTGTGAAGAGGAACTTCTTATTTCAAGGGTCATAAATGTGGTAGCTCCGCCGTCCGGTGATGATCTGCGTAAGGTTTAAGGAATATATCGACCGCTAAGAGGGATATTATGTTTTTTGAGAATAAGACATTCAAACCTTGCCTCACTGGGGCAGCTGTTGCTGCTGTTTTATTAGGGGTTATTCTTCGTTTTTATCAGCTCTCGAGCAGCGGGTTCTTTTTTTATGATGAAGGCCTCTATCTAACCTATAACCTGATGCCGCTTGAATTGATACGGATGAGCCCACCAGAGGGGTTATCAGCGTCTTTGAATGCGTTGGCCTTTTATCTTAAAACAGCTCTTTCAAGCGGCAAAGCATTCTGGTTTTTTATCATTGATTTAAGGTTCTTCTTCGGAGGAGTTCATCAATGGGTTTTTGCTAAATATGCCGCCGCAATATTGGGAGCAGTAACAATTCCTCTTGTCTATGTTGTTGCAAAGAGGATTTACGGGTCTCGTGTTATCGCATTGTTAAGTGTGATGATATTCTCGCTTCTTCCTGGAGCGGTGTTCTATTCACGGATCGCCTTACAAGAAGCGTTCAGTATTTTCTTGGTGTTATCGGGCGTGCATTTTTATTTGCGTGCAGATGATAGAAAGCGTTGGATCGTTCTCTCCGGGGTATTGTTGGCATCAGCGTTCTTTTCTAATTACCGTCTTATTATGTTGCCAGTTCTTGTTGCTTCAATGGAGGCGTGGCTTTCTTTTTCAGGCCAGCGCTCTTTTTCAACGAAGAAATTCTTGATATTCCTAGGATCTTTCTTGGTCATTGTGTTCTTTATTGGGCTTTCTTTTAATGCTGCTAATTTCAAATGGGTAGCTGCTTGGGCATTCCGTCAGAGTGCTGATGCAAGTGTCCGTTTCTCGATATTCAATTTTCTTTCGTATCCTTTTTATTTCTTCCGACTGGAAACATTCTTTTTCGGGTCTTTCTTTTTTGCCAGTACATGGCTTTTCTGGAAGAAGGAACGCCTTACAATGCTTTCGTTCATCCTTGTTGCCGTGCAGATGTTTATTTTTTCTTTACCGGGTGAGAAAGGTGCTCGATATATTGCAGTCGTACTCCCTTTTGCCTCGATGTCTGTGGCTTTCTTTTTGGTTTATCTTTGGAGGATGTTTGAACAAAAACGTCGTGCGGTCCTTGTTTTTGGAGCTCTGATCATGTTCCTCCTGATGACGGAAAGATCTTTTCAGCTGGCACAGGCGTCTTCAGATCATCAAAAGGCTGTTGAGTATCTTCAAAGCAAGGGGACAGATGTGAAATTCATGTCATCACAGCATTTGGTCGATATTCTTTATGTGCGTCGTTTGAATGATGTAAAGACGGTGCCGCAGTCTTTCGAAAAGTTTGTGGAGGAATATAACAACGGTGCTCGTTATCTCGTCCTTGATCCCCAGTCATACGTCACTCTCTCACAGGAATACAAGTTCAATGTACGTCTCAAAGATTATTTGAGTTTTATCGATGAGCGTGCGACGCCGATCCAAGTCTTCCCTCATATGAACGATGCCGTGTTTGAGCGCTTTGTATTGGAACATAGCGAACAGCTTTTCCAGTCGATCGGATTTTTGTCGCAACCCCGACAGGAATATTTTGCGTCGATCCGTATTTATGATCTAAAAGAGGTCATTCCTGTGATGCAGGCTGTGTTGGCGCAATTAAAGCAAAAATAAAAGGTCCTATGAGACTGATGTTTTTTTTAATATTGGCGTGCTCTTTTTGTATATTCGATATGAGTGCTCGTGCCGATGAGGTACTGCTTAAGGAACGGCAGTCGAGGCCTCTTTTTGGAACAGTAGTGACGGTGGAGGTTTGTTACTCTGACGGTTCGCGTGATGTTGTGCGTTCTGCGATCGAGCGTGTTTGGAAAAGGTGGGGGGAGATCCACGGGCGCATGAATCTTTATGATCCCAAGAGCGATGTTTCTCTGCTCAATCAAGCAGAAGGAGGTCCAGTGTGGGTGCATGAGGATGTCGCACGTTTGATCAGAGCGTCGATCTCTTTTAAGACGACAACAAGGAATGTCTTTGATATTACGATCGCACCTCTCATGACGTTCTGGAAAGATCATGAAAAATCGGATAGAATCCCATTGCGAGAAGATCTTGTTAAAGTAAAAGCCTTGGTCGATGCCAATAAAGTGACCGTTTCCGGGACTGATCGCGTTACGTTAAAACAGGGAATGAAGATCGATCTTAATGGGGCGGCCCAAGGTTTTGCCGCGGATGAAGGCGCTGTCATCCTTAAAGAAAACGGCATCCGTAATTTTTTTGTTGATGCGGGGGGAGAGGTCTTTGCCGCTGGTGTGAATTGTGATGGGTATCCTTGGCGTGTTGGCATCAAGGACCCTGATATGCCTAAAGAGTTGATCGACACGCTGGCGTTAAGTGATAAAGCCGTCAGCACGTCGGGGAATTACGAGAAATTCTTTGAGATCCAGCAAAAACGTTTTTCGCGGATGATCAATCCTGTGACCGGATATCCCGAGGCTGATGTGGTAAGCGCAACGGTCATTGCGCCGACGGCTCTTGAGGCAGATGTATTTTCAACAGCGGTATGTATCCTTGGTCCAGCGAAGGGGTTGGATCTTGTTAATTCTTTAGGGGAGGGGTATGCGGCCATGGTCCTTTCGCGTAAAGCGGATGGCAAGGCTCTCGTACGGTATACAACGTCAGGTTTCGAAGCGTTCAGGAAGAAATAAGGACAGCAGGAGTATTGTTATGAAACAGTATCTTGATCTTGTGAAGCATGTTCTTTCTCATGGTGAGAAGAAAGAGGATCGGACGGGGACCGGGACGATGTCTGTTTTTGGATATCAGATGCGCTTTGATCTGCGCGAAGGGTTCCCGATCGTTACGACCAAGAAAATACTTTTTGATGCGGTGGTATGGGAGTTGTTGTGGTTCTTGCGTGGATCGACCAACATTAATGATGACCTTGTACAGCATACGCCTATCTGGAACGCCTGGGCGCGTGAAGGTGGGGAGTTGGGGCCTGTTTATGGATATCAATGGCGTAAATGGGACAGGTTCGTCGAAGATAAAAAGACGCCGGGGCATTATAATAAAGAGCACGTGGATCAGATCACTCAGGCTATTGAAATGATCAAAAAGAGTCCCGATTCCCGTCGTATCATTGTGAGCGCGTGGAATGTAGCGGATATTGAGAAGATGGCATTGCCGCCGTGTCATGCGTTCTTTCAGTTCTACGTTGTTAATGGTCGTCTTGATTGTCAGTTATATCAGCGTTCAGCGGATATAGCACTCGGGGTACCGTTCAATATCTCAAGTTATGCTCTCCTGCTCAGTATGGTCGCCAAAGAATGTCATTTAACGCCGGGATTTTTTGTGCATACCATCGGGGATGCTCATATTTATTTGAATCATATTGATGGGCTGAAAACACAGTTGGAGCGTCAGCCTAGAGAGTTTCCCCGTCTTGAATTGGCAGATAAGGGCGTATTAAATACGTCTTTTGATGATATTAAGCTGGTCGGCTATACGCACGATCCTTTTATTAAATTCCCTATTGCGGTGTGACCTATGAAGA
>DYQZ01000052.1 GCA_020719005.1 Candidatus Omnitrophus sp. | reverse complement strand
ACGGTGTCGATCGAGGCCGGGTCTTTTGTGAATGTCAGGATCACAGAGGCTGGCGCATATGATCTTAAGGGGGATGTGGTATGAATGTGCCTAATATCTTGACGGTGTCGCGTTTCTTTATGACATGCGTTTTTGCGGTGTTGGCGTCGATGCCCGGGTTTGGGATGGCGCTCGCGGCACTCCTTATGTTCATGCTCGCCTCATTCACTGATTGGGCGGACGGGTATATGGCCCGTAAATATAATTTAGTGACGCCTTTTGGAACGCTCATGGACCCGATCGCAGACAAGTGCCTGACGTTGACCGCTTTCTTTGTATTCGCGTGTCAGGGGCTGTTGCCGTTATGGGCTGTTGTCCTTATTGCCACGCGTGAGATCCTGGTCACGATGTCGCGTATTCAGGCGTTGACCAAAGGGCAGGTTGTGGCGGCTGAAAAGTCGGGAAAGATCAAGACCGTTGTGCAAATGGTCGTGATCGCTTGTGCCTTGCTTTATCGCACGGTGATGGCGCATGAACAGGGGGCTCTTTTCTTAAATTCATTTGATATTTATTTGCGAGCTGGTCTCTTTTGTTTTATGATGGTCGCTGTTGTTCTGACCGTGTCGTCGGGGATAGAATATTTCCGTAATATCAAGAAAGTCGGTTCATGAAAAGATCTTTAGCCAGGCTCATTTCAACGTTCTTTTATCTAGGTGATTTCCCTTTTGCTTCAGGGACATTAGCAAGTGCCGCCGCTGTTTTGCTGGTCTTGGGGATGCCTGCGTCCATTCTTGTTTATGTGGCTGTGACGATCGCGGTGACCGTTATCGGGATATGGGCGGCAGGGATCACGGAAAAAGAAGTTGGGAAGAAAGATCCCTCATGTGTCGTGATCGATGAGGTGGCGGGTGTTCTGGTGAGTTTCTTTTTAGTCCCGTTGTCATGGCCGGTCATCATTATTGGATTCTTTCTATTTCGGGCCTTTGATATGTTCAAGATCCCTCCGGCTGACAGCCTCGAGAATGAAGGCGGCGGTAAAGGGATCGTGTTGGACGACATTGCCGCAGGGGTATATACTAATCTAACGTTGCAGGCCGGCATCTGGCTGGCCGCACACATACGTTGAACAAAGGAGAAAGAAGTATGCGTACATCAAACCCGGTTCTTAACGACAATATTTTTTCATCTTCCGGCGCTTACGGCGAAGGCGCTGCGATGACCATTCAGGGAACGGTCAATAAATGCCTTATCCTGCTGGCTCTTTTAATGGCAGCGGCGTGCTGGGTGTGGACTTCTCTTTTTCCAAAGGCGCCGGCTGTTGTGGGTGTCTTGCCTCAGGCTGATGCCGGTATGATGGGGGTTGCTGTGATAGCGGCTATTGCGGGTGGGATCGTTGGCTTTATTGTGGCGATCGTCCTGGCGTTCAAAAAAGAGTGGAGCCCTTTTCTGGCGCCGGTATATGCGGTATGCCAGGGGTTGGCGATGGGCGGTATTTCAGCCATGTTCGAGCGTTCTTATCCTGGTATTGTGCTTCAGGCAGTGGCGCTCACGATGGGAACGATGTTTTGTTTATTGATGGCTTATAAGATGCGCATTATCCGTGTGACCGAGAAGTTCCGTACGGGCGTGATCGTGGCGACTATGGCGATCGGTTTGGTGTATCTGGTATCGTTCGTGTTGAGCTTCTTTAATATCCAAGTGCCGTTTATGGTCGGAAGCAGTCTTTTTAGTATTGGTTTTAGTTTGTTCGTCGTCGGGATCGCGTCGATGAATTTGGTACTGGATTTTGATTTCATTGAGCGTGGTGCTGAAGCTGGCGCGCCGAAGTATATGGAGTGGTACAGTTCTTTTGGGCTGATGGTGACCTTGGTGTGGTTATATCTTGAGATCCTGAAGCTTCTTTCCAAACTGAAGGATCGTGATTAATAGTTAGGAAAAGAAATACTTCTTTTGATGCCGTCTAGGAAACGTTCAACTTCCTAGGCGGCATTTTTATTGATCCTCTCCGAGTGTTTTCGTACATAATGTGTGGTAGACGGCGCCTTTTGGAAAAAGTTCACTGCGAAAAAGAGTGATCCGTTGGACTTTTTGGGAGAGGCCTGAGGGGGGATGGGTGTCTTTAAGAAGTGTGCTTAATTGTTTCAGCCCTTTGACAGTCCTGGCATGTCCGATGGTGATATGGGCGAGGAAGTTGTTATCGTTCGGCGCTGTGGCAATGCCTTTTAAGTCATCATCAAGGTCTCTGGCGATCTGTTCAAGGATGTTTGCGCGTTTGCTGACGCCTGCCCAAATGATCTTGGGGAGTTCCATGTTCGGGAATGCGCCGAGTGTCCCGATATCCATATGGAATGATGGAAAACGGTCGGCAATATCTGACAGGGCGCTTTCGATCGCATCAACATTCTCGGGTGCAATATCACCGAGGAATTTGATGGTCAGGTGCATATTCTTTGGTTCTGTCCACTTGATGTCTGCTTCTGCTTTGCTCAGGCGCTGTTGAATGCGGGTCAGTTCGCGTTTTAGGCGTTCATCAAGATCAATGGCAATGAAGGCCAGGATAGGCGGACGGCTCATGCGATAAGCTCACCAAGAAGGTTAAGGGCTGTTTGTGCGGCTTGTTTTTTGATAGAAAGACGGGTTCCTTTGAAAAGGAATTTCCTTACAAGTGTTTTTCGCGGAGAAGAAGCTGAAATAAAAACTAAACCAACGGGTTTTTGAGGGGTGCCTCCTGTTGGACCTGCGATCCCTGTGACGGCTATCCCAAAGTCTGTTTTTAGCGTGTTGCGTATATGTTCAGCCATTTGTTGAGCAACTTTAGCGGAAACAGCTCCGTGTTCTATAAGAAGAGCACGGGGGACAGAGAGCATGTTTATTTTGACCTCATTGTCATAGGCAATGACCCCTCCTTTGAACCAAGAGGAAGAACCCGGGATATTGGTGAGCGCATGGGCGATAAGCCCCCCGGTGCAGGACTCTGCTGTAGCGAGGGTCTTTTTCTTTAAGGTGAGGTGGCGGGCGACCTTGCGTGCTGTTGTCATAGGGGTATTTTACGCGCCCGAAAACGCCTTGACAAGGGTTTATAAATAGAATAATATTCTTGCTTAATATCGTCGGTTTCCGGCGATTTTTTTAATCCAAAGGGCTGATTATGTTTCATTCTATTCCAGAGGTCATTGAAGAGCTTAAAGCAGGGCGTATGGTCATTGTCATGGATGATGAAGGACGCGAGAATGAGGGTGATATTTTGATGGCGGCTGAATTTGTAACGCCTGATGCGATCAACTTTATGGCACGTCATGCGCGCGGGTTGGTTTGTGTTCCTATGGAAGCAGCCCGCTTGGATGCGCTTGGCCTTCATCCGATGAAAGACGCGACGAGCGACTTGCATCAGCCGTGCAATACGGGATGGGCTATTTCAGTGGATGCCGCCTATGGCATTACCACAGGTATTTCAGCGGCTGACCGTGCTTATACGGCTAAGCTGTTGATCGATCCTAAAGCAACCGGCAAGGACCTGGTGACGCCTGGTCACTTGTTCCCTTTGCGTGCTAAAAAGGGCGGGGTGTTGGTCCGTGCAGGGCATACGGAAGCATCTGTTGATCTGACGCGAATGGCTGGCCTTTATCCGGCGGGTGTGATCTGTGAGATCATGAATGAGGACGGGACCATGGCCCGCACCAATGATCTGATCGAGTTCTCAAAGACGCATGGCCTTAAGATATGTACGATCGACAGCCTGATCGAATACCGCCGTAAGACGGAAAAGTTCATCATGCGTGAAGCGGATGTTGAGCTTCCGACGAAATACGGTGATTTTCATATGGTGGTTTATTCTTCCAGGATCGATGATTTTGAACATATTGCGCTTGTTAAGGGGAAGATCGATCCGACTATTCCCTCATTGGTCCGTGTGCAGTCTGAATGCATCACAGGGGATGTTTTTGGTTCCTTGCGCTGTGATTGCAATGAGCAGTTGTCTGAGGCCATGCAGCGTCTCGCCAAGGAAGGTTCAGGCGTGTTGTTATACATGCGTCAGGAAGGCCGCGGGATCGGTTTATTGAATAAACTAAAGGCGTATGCTTTGCAGGATAAAGGCATGGACACCGTCGAGGCGAATGCCGCGTTGGGGTTTGCGGATGACTTGCGTGACTATGGGATCGGTGCTCAGATCCTCGCGGATCTCGGTGTCAAGCAGATCAGGCTTCTTACAAATAATCCGCGCAAGATCGTTGGCCTTGAGGGTTATGGTTTAACGGTCGTTGAGCGTGAGCCTCTTAAGGTCGAGTCGACTGAAAAGAATAAGAAGTATCTTCAGACCAAAAAAGATAAAATGGGTCATTGGCTGTAAGGCTGGGGCTTTAATGGTAAAGAAAATCAGTAAACTTAAATGTTGTTCTTCCGGCGTGAAGTATGCGATCGTTGTGGCGCGTTTCAATGCGTTCATTACAGATCAATTGCTTAAAGCTTGTCTGGATGAATTTTCACGTCTTAAGGTGTGTTCCTGTGAGATACAGGTTGTTCCTGTTCCCGGCGCGTTCGAGCTTCCGGTGACGGCGCTTAAGTTGGCCCGCAAGAAGAATATCCAGGCTGTTATCTGCCTCGGGGCGGTTGTGAAGGGGCAGACGTTCCATTATGAACTGGTTGCCCAGGAAAGTGCCCGTGGTATTCAGGAAGTAGCGCTCTTGACGGGTAAGCCTATCGTATTTGAGGTCCTTGCGGCTGACACTCTTGAGCTTTGTGTGGCGCGGGCTAAAGAAGGGGATCGGGACAATAAAGGGGCGTCCGCGGCGCGTGTGGCTGTTGAAATGGTAACAACGTTGAAAGCGATCTGATATATGAGAAAACGCAGTATTGCCCGTGAATGTGCATTGAAAGTATTATACCAGATGGAAATGACGCGCTGGCCGTCTGAGAAGTCCCTTCTGAATTTCTGGGAACAGGAGCCGGAACATACCGAGGATATCCGGGATTTCACCATGCGCTTGATAGATGGCATCCAGGCTAATCTTGCTGGTCTCGACGCGAAGCTTTCTGAATACGCGACGAACTGGCAGTTGAGCCGTATGGCTGTGATCGATCGTAATGTGCTGCGTATGGGGCTTTATGAATTGAAACATGCTGATGGTATCCCGCCTAAAGTTGCCATTAATGAAGCTGTTGAATTAGCTAAGAAATACGGGGATATGGAGTCCAGTAAATTCGTCAACGGTATTCTGGACAAGATCCACAAAAAAGAATTATCTTCGCCGGAAGCACCGCATGCGTAAGCATACAAGCGGTCGTTTCGCGGATCTTCATATCCACACTAATTATTCTGACAGTACAGATTCTCCACAACACGTTGTTTCCTTAGCCTCAGAGTGCGGCTTATCCGCGATCAGTATTACGGACCATGATACGATCGACGGCTTGCCTGAAGCATCTTTGGCTGGCGCTGAAATGGGCGTTGAAGTTATTGCAGGTGTTGAGTTGTCGTCGGAATATGGGAAGAAAGATATTCATATCCTGGGATATTTCTTTGATCTGAACAACAGCCCCTTGGTCAACAGCCTTCATGGGATGCAGATCGCGCGCATTGACCGTATGAAAAAGATGGTGAATAAATTAAGTGATCTCGGTGTGAAGGATCTTATTTACGAGGACGTGGCATCGCGTTTAAGGTCAGATGCGGTAGGGCGTCTTCATTTGGCCCAGCTTCTCGTTGAGAAAAAGGCCGTACCGAATCTGCAGGCTGCTTTTGATCAGTATTTGTCCGAAGGTGGAAGTGCGTATTTTCCGAAATTCAAACAGACGCCTTTTGAGGCGATCAAATTGATCAAGGATTCGGGGGGTATCGCGGTCATGGCTCATCCGATGATCACTCAGCGCGATGAGCTTATCCCTGAAATGGTGCGTTCTGGACTCGACGGGCTTGAGGCTTATTATCCCAATTGTTCTATGGAAGTGGCAAATTTTTATGTAGGGCTTGCGGCCAAGCATGGGTTGATCGTGACAGGTGGGTCAGACGCACATGGCAAGGGGAAGACTAGCACTTATATCGGCAAAGCCTATGTTGATTATGCTTCTGTCGAAGAAATGAAGGTGCGTTGTGGCCGATGATATTTTTTATATGGAGCGTGCCATTGCCCTGGCTAAACAAGCTGAAGGCATGACTTTTCCTAATCCGATGGTCGGATGCGTGCTTGTTAAGGCAGGGAAGGTCATTGCGGAAGGTTGGCATAAACATTGTGGCGCTGATCATGCCGAGGTGATGGCATTAAAAAAAGCGGACGCAAAGGCAAAAGGCGCCACCATGTATGTGACCCTCGAGCCGTGTGCTCACTGGGGGCGGACGCCTCCATGTGTGGAGGCGGTGATCGCATCAGGTGTCAAGAAAGTGGTCGTTGCCATGACAGATCCAAATCCGCTCACCAATGGAAGATCGCTCAAAGCAATGCGTGCGAAGAAGATCGAGGTGATTGTCGGCGTGTGCAAAGATGAGGCGCGTCAAATGAACGGTGCATTCATTAAACACGTAACGACTAAAATGCCTTTTGCGGTGGCCAAGATAGCACAAACCATTGATGGCAAGATCGCAGCGATGAACGGGGATTCTAAATGGGTCACCTCCGTTGAAGCCCGTAAATTTGCACGTGAAAAACGTAATGATGTTGATGCTATTTTAGTTGGCGTGAATACCGTGCTTTTAGATGACCCGTGTTTGGACGCGCCAGGTAAAGAGATCCGTAAAGTCATTGTGGATTCTACATTGAAGACTTCGCCGAGAGCTAAATTGTTCAAAGGGACGAAGCCTGGGCAGGTGTTGATCGCAACGACCCGAAAAGCGCCGTTGTCACGCGTGCGGCGCCTCGAGGCTGCAGGTGCGGATGTTATTGTTTGTTCTGCAAAAGAAGGTCAGGTTGATCTGTCGGAGCTTTTTAAAGCACTGGCAAAAAATGGCATGGTCCGTATCCTCATTGAAGGCGGGGCGGGTGTTATCAGCAGTGCTCTTAAGGCTGGTTTGGTCGATCGGATGCATGTGTATATAGCGCCTAAGATCATGGGAGATGATAAAGCAAAAAGTGCCGTGAGTGGTTTTGATAGGAAAAAGATCGCGGATGCTCTTTCAGGAAGATTTCTATCGGCAGGACGCGTGGGAAGTGATATTTTTATGGAGTTGGAGGTTTAATATGTTCACAGGCATTGTTGAGGCGACGAGCATTGTTAAAGCGCTTCTTAAGAAAGAAAATCTTTATACGCTGGCGGTCGCAGTCCCTAAGGCATTCGATGATGTCAAGATCGGGGATAGTATTGCCAATGATGGCGTATGCTTGACGGTGACTGGTATTAAAGCCGGATGTTTCTATTTTGACCTGATGAAAGAAACGTTGGATGCGACGACGCTTAAATCTCTTAGAGCAGGGGGAAAGGTCAATCTCGAGCGTGCGATGAAAGCCGAAGCACGTCTGGGTGGTCATTTTGTGACAGGTCATGTGGATGCTGTCGGGGTGATCAAAGATATCCGTACACTTAAGAATTATGTAGAGTATCGTATTGCGCTTTCAAAAAAGCTGATGCGCTATGTGGTGCCTAAAGGGTCGGTCGCGATCGATGGGATAAGTTTGACCGTCGGGGAAGTAAAAAAGAACTGGTTCGCTGTTTATTTTATCCCTCACACGCTTGAAGTGACGACGATCGGTCTGAAAAAGGTCGGGGATGAAGTGAATATTGAGACGGATCTGTTGGCGAAATACATCTTAAAAAGCAAGGGTTAGTAGAAAGGAAAAAATATGGAATTGAATATCCAGGAGATCCAAAAGATCATACCTCACCGGTTCCCGTTCTTGATGATCGATCGTGTGCTTGAATGCACGCCGAATGAGAAATTGGTGGCGATCAAGAATGTGTCGGTCAATGAAGCTCAGTTCCAGGGGCATTTTCCTGACGAGAAGGTTATGCCGGGGGTACTGATGGTCGAGGCGATGGCCCAGGCCGGTTGTATTTACTTTTATTATTCCAAGAATATGGAAGGTAAAAAACTGATCTATTATCTGGCGAAAGTCACGGCTAAGTTCCATCGGGTCGTTGTTCCTGGTGATCAGCTTCGCATTGAGATCAAGACCATTAAGCTGTTGGCAAAGCTTGGTTTCCTGGACTGCAAAGCCTACGTAGGGGATGAGCTCGCAGTGGATGCTGAGATCGGTTTTGGTATTAAAGAGGTTTGACGAACCTTTGCTTCAATGATACTATATCGCAGCTTTTTTCGGGGGGTAGCGCAGCTGGCTAGCGCGCAACGTTCGGGACGTTGAGGTCGCGGGTTCAAACCCCGCCCTCCCGACCATTTTTCAAGTGGTCTTATAGAGAAATGGGTATAAAAGCCCACATCTTCCTGGAGAAAAGAACATGTCAGATCCATCCCCTTCACGTCTTATGGAAAGAATAATGAATCTTCTTACGCTCATCTTCCTGGTGGGCGGTATTTACATGACCATTCCTTCCGCCAAGGTCCTTTATAAGATCCAGAATGTACAGCAGTGGAGTGAAGCTGAAGGAACGATCATTTCAGCGGAGGTTCAGCAGAAGTTCATGGATGAACGGACAAACGGCCAGGAGTATTTGCCCAAGGTCTGGTATTCATTCGTGGTGAACGGGGCGCAGTTCCTCTCTGACCGTTTCTCGTTTGCGGATGAATTTACGCCGAGCAGATCAGCAGTTCTCAAGCTTGTTTCAGATTATCCCGCTGGTAAGAAGATCAAAGTTTTTTATGATAAGACTGATCCGTCATTTGCGGTCCTTGCTCGTTTAGGGGTCCCGTGGAAAGACTGTGTGTTGGCCGGGTTGGGTGCTCTTTTTGCCATTAGCGGTCTTGTTTCTTTTATGGGCATCTTCTCCAAGCGGCGTGTTTGATGCAACAACGCTGGCATGCTTTTTTTAGCGGCAGTGTTCAAGGTGTTGGGTTTCGTTATACGGTCCGGGATATGGCGGATCGTTTGCATCTTACAGGATGGGTCAGAAATCTTCCTGATGGGCGTGTTGAACTTTGGGTTGAAGGGGAAGAAGAGCATTTGAATGATCTCTTTGTTGAGATCAAGAACGCGTTCCATGTGACGCATGAGCAGGTGGATCGTGGGACTTTTTCCGGAAGATTCAGTGATTTTTCAATCAAATATTAGTGTTGTATCCCGCCATGGATAGATCAAAAGCCCTTGATGAGATCCGTCGTCTTTCCAGAGAGATCGAAGAGCATAATCACCGGTATTATGTATTGGATCAGCCCGTCCTATCTGACACGGAATATGATCTGTTGTTAAAGGAACTTGCCTCGCTTGAGGCGCGTTTTCCAGAATATCAATTCCCCGATTCACCGACACAACGTGTAGGCGCGAAAATTGAGTCTTCCGGGACCGTTGTGCATCCTGTCAAAATGCTTTCATTGGATAATACATATTCTATTGAAGAACTTAATGAGTGGCATGCCCGTCTCTTGAAAAGCCTTGGGGGAGCGGTCCCCGAGCTCGTGGTGGAACTTAAGATCGATGGTGTCAGCGGATCATTGTTGTATGAAGAAGGGCGCTTGGTGTTAGGGGCTACCCGGGGTGACGGGCAGACAGGCGAGGATGTAACGCATAATGTGCGCGTCATGCGTTCGGTGCCTTTGAAACTGCGCAGTGGACGGCCTGTTCCCAAAGAATTTGAATTGCGCGGCGAGATCTATATGAGCAAGGATGATTTTGCGCGTGTTAATGAACAGAGGTCTTTGCGGGGAGAGGATGTTTTTGTTAATCCCCGCAATGCGGCGAGCGGGTCTTTAAAATTGCTCGACCCCTCGTGTTCGAAAGAGCGTAAGTTGAAT
>DYQZ01000051.1 GCA_020719005.1 Candidatus Omnitrophus sp. | reverse complement strand
AAAACTTCTATCGCCAGCAGTATTGCGGATGTGAGTTCTCTAATAATAAGCCTCTATAAATAATGAACCCTCCAAGATTCCTCCGGAGGGTTATTATAAATACTTGATAATACTATGTTTAGATCAGGATATCAATATTATCCCAACCAAAGATCTCGCGCTGTGCTTGATTGACCTTGATCGGTTTATCTTCTTTCCATTCGCTCATAACAGCCTCCTTTTTTAAAATGTATGTAAAAAGACCTTCAAAAATAATGGTCTCATTGCTGATGTAGGTTAAATATACACCATCTGCAGGCGCTTTACCAACAATTTCCTAACTTTCTTTCCCAGAGTTCTCATTCAAGAATGGGATCACTTTTTCTTCCGGAATAGGCTTACTAAAGAAATATCCTTGATAGTGGTCGCACTCATGGCGGGTCAAGCGTTCCAGTTGGACCTGATTTTCAACCCCTTCAGCCACAACATCGAGCTTGAGTTTATGTGCCAGACCAATGATCGCGGAGGTCAGGTCGTTCTCCTCTGTCTTTGCATCAATATTCTTGATAAAGATGCGATCTATCTTAAGCGTATTTATAGGAAGACGTTGCAAATGCCCCAAAGATGAATATCCTGTTCCAAAATCATCTAAGGATATCGTAACTCCCAAATCCCTGATGGATTTTAGGATATTGATCGCTGAATCAAACGATTCAATGAGCAAACTTTCCGTTATCTCGATCTCAAGGTAGCGAGGATCAAGTTTATTCTCGACTAAAGCACATTTAATAGTTTCAACCAGTGACTTTCGGCGCAATTGGGCTACGGAGATATTCACAGCCATGATCTTGTCTTTAAAGCCGGCTTCCACAAGCTTCTTATTGAATCGGCACGCCTGATGGATGACCCACTCTCCAATAGGAATGATCAATCCGGTTTCTTCAGCAATAGGAATGAACTCATCAGGGAAGATCAAACCGCCATCGCTTCGGAACCAGCGGATCAATGCCTCAAAACCGCGGATCCTGTTATTCTTAATATCCACGATAGGCTGATAAAAGAGCGCGAATTCCTTTTTCCCGATCGCCTCTCGCAGGCTGTGTTCTATTTTCATCCTGGTGATGGCTTTTTGATTCATGATCTGATCAAAGAAACAAAATGTATCACGTCCTGCGTTCTTGGCCGCATACATGGCAGTGTCTGCGTCTTTTAACAGGTCCTCCAGCGTATCCCCATCTTGAGGATAGACCGCAATACCTGTGCTGACGGTCACAAAGATATCATTGCCCGCAACGATACGGGACATGTTGAACTCATTCTTGATCCGTTCAGCAACTTCCTGAGCACGACTGGCGTTATCCATATCACTTAGAAAGATAATGAACTCATCTCCACCCAAACGGGCAATAATATCAGTCTCACGAATACAGTTCGATAAACGCTCAGCACTGTCACGGATCAGTTCATCCCCGATAGAGTGCCCAAGTGTATCGTTTACGCTCTTGAACTGATCGATATCAACGAATAATAACGCACATTTGCTGCCATTACGCTTGGCATGAGCAAGTGCATTGCTGGCCCGTTCAAAGAATAAAGCACGGCTTGGCAAAGCGGTCAATGTATCGTAATGCGCCATGGTCAATAACTTATTTTCCAGCATCTTTCGCTCGGTAATATCATTATAGATCGCTACGATCATCCCGGATGACAGGCGAAAGACATAGTTCTCGACCCATTGATGGATATTATTGTCTTTATAAAGTGTTTGTGGATATTGTTCAGGATTCCCTGAGAGATAAACACGCCGAAAAACATCTAAAAGACCCATTTCAATGATACCCGGGAATCTTTCGGTGACCCGTTTCCCAACGTCTTCTTTTTTATTAATTTTTGAAAGGACTTGTGCCGCTTTGTTCATATTAAAGAAAATGAAGTCAGACCCGTTATCAACAGGTTGATAGATAACGACACCGTCCGCCATATTCTCAAAAAGCTGATGGAACCGTTCTTCACTTTCTTTCAATAAAGCTTCTTCTTTCTTACGATCAGTGATATCACGTATGAATGATTGATAACTACGGTCCGGCATCATCCGTGAATGCATTTCAAGAAAGCGAACAGAACCATCGGGACGGAAGATCGTTCGCTCTCTTACGATCTTTTCACCTCGTTTCAATGCTTCAAATTGAAGAGGCTTCTTTGCAAGTTCATCTGGTGAGAATAAGGTGCTGATGTGTCTTCCGATGATCTCAAATTTTGGCTTTCCCAGAATAGATAAAAACTGTGCGTTAGCGTCAATAATAACGCCGTTAGGGTCTCCCAAAAGAACCCCATCCACCGCCAGTTCAATGACCCCGCGAAAATTCTCTTCACTCTTTTGCAAAGACTCTCTCATCACATATTCATGCGTGACATCTGAGAAAACAAGAACAACGCCGATGATCTTCTTATTCTTATCAAAAATAGGGGCCGCACTATCCGAGATCTGCCGTTCCGTCCCATCCTTAGAAATAAGAACGGTATGATTAGCAAGACCAACTACTATCCCTGTCTGAATAACATGACTCACAGGATCAATGGACTTCTCGCGTGTTTTACTGCTGATGATATGAAATACCTGCTCTAAAGGCTTTCCGATAGCCTCGGCCGCGCGCCATCCTGTCAAATGTTCAGCCTTAGGATTGATACGTGTGACACGCCCCTTCTCGTCTGTGGCGATCACCCCGTCCCCAATAGAGTTAAGAGTGGTATTGATATCTTCTTTTTGTTTCTCGATCTCCTCGATCTTTTCCTGTAAGGAAAGGTTCATTTTATTAAAACTTCGTTCAAGAAGAGCTTGTTCAGAAGTTCCTTTGTCATCAGCCAGCAACTCCTTATCACCTTCTGTGATGCTATGGATCGTTTGGGTTAAGCGTTGGATAGGCATAATGATCGACCGGGCCAGAAGCCAACTAATGAACATACTTAGAAGAAAGAACAACCCTCCTGCTAAGGAACAGGAGAAAAGAAGTTCCCCCAATTTCCGGTCCACGTCCATCAGACGCATGCTGGCACCGAATAAATAAGGTCTTCCGTGACTATCACGGAATGGGATAAGTGAAACGCGGATATTACCCCATTTATCCTTAATGATGCGGGAGCGCGGTTTCATATCCTGAAAAACATCTCGATAGAATTCCGGATTGGAATGTTCTTCAAAGAACGCGGCATGTTTTTGATTACGCACGTCTTTATCAGGGGATGTTGCCGTCGTAAAAACGATCTTTTTATCAATGAGCATAAGGCTCCAAAGATACTCAAGCCCGATCTCCTGACAAACCTTGTTATACCTTGCAACGATCGCATTATATTCATCTACTGAAACGGATCGGTTGTCCTTGATCTTCTCATGATAATCATCAGGGACCATGGAATGCGCGGCAACAGCAGCCGTATGAAGTTTATCATCAATATTGCTGAGTAAGAGATCGCGCCGGGAAAGATAAAAGAATGTTGAGAATAGCACAGTGATGGAAATGGTCAGCAAAGCAATACCGAACAATAATCTTTGATAGATCGTCCCCGGTCTTTTGTCTTTCTTTTGTTTTAAAGGCATGTTCTCTTTCTCAGATGGATAAATTTTCATTGTTGTGACCGTTGATCAAAACGCTCGTAATGTTCTCTTAGGAAGCCAAGAACAGCTGCTTCTGCCATCGGTTTGCTAAGGAGGAACCCTTGAAAATAATCACAATCATTCCGCGCAAGACGGTCAAGCTGAAGTTCGCTTTCCACTCCTTCAGCAATGACCTTTAAACCTAATTTGTGGGCAAGATCAATGATCGCCGGGGTCAGGTCATTCTCTTCTTTTTCCTGAGTGATCTCCTTAATGAATTGACGATCTATTTTTAGACTGTCTATAGGAAGTTTTTGGAGATAACTTAACGACGAATAGCCTGACCCGAAATCATCGAGCGCAACCTTGATCCCTAGCCCCCTTACTTCAGTCAAGAATTCATGTGTCGCGTCAAACGATTCAATAAGGACACTTTCGGTAACTTCGATCTCCAAACATGTTGCCGGAAGCCCACTCTCGAGAAGCGCGTTCTTAAGCGTATCAATAATATTACGGCGTCTTAATTGTGCGACTGAAATATTAACTGATATGATCAGTTCGCCAAAACCGGCATCAAGTAATTGTTTATTGAACATGCAGGCATGCTGGATGACCCACTCGCCTATTGGGATAATAAGCCCGGTCTCTTCCGCGATAGGAATAAATTCATTCGGAAAAATAAGCCCGCCTTCTGATCTGAACCAGCGGATCAGCGCTTCAAAACCGCGTAAACGTCCTGTTTTAGGGCTGACGATCGGTTGATAATAAAGAACGAACTCTCCTTTAGTTAAGGCATCCCTTAGCCCTCGTTCCACTTGCATGCGGGTGACCGCTTTCTGGTTCATTTCCGCATTAAAGAAACAATACGAATTGCGCCCACTTTCTTTCGCCGCATACATGGCCGTATCCGCGTTCTTAAGAAGTTCTTCAAGATTGTACCCATCGTCTGGTGCGACAGTGATCCCGATACTCGCCGTGATAAAAAGATCGTTTCCCATGACCATGCGCGAACTGTTGAATTTTTCAATGATCCGCTCTGCGATCACTCGCGCATTATCTATCCCCTCCATCGCGTTCAAGAAAATAACAAACTCATCTCCGCCAAGACGTGCCAAAATATCACTCTCTCTGATACATTCATTAAGCCGCGAGGCCGCATCTTTAATAAGCTCATCACCGATGCTGTGGCCGAGTGTATCATTCACTTTCTTAAAATGATCGAGATCAATAAAAAGCATCGCGCAAAACAATTTAGAGCGCTTGGCCTGTAAAAGATTAGCATGCGCACGTTCGAAGAAAAGCGTTCTATTGGGAAGCGCGGTCAATGTATCAAAATGCGCCATGTCAATCAGTTTATTCTCCAACATTTTTCTGTCCGTGATGTCACGGCCTATCCCGATCAGTCCCAGGATCTCCCCACTCGGATCTCGTAACGGCAATTTGGATGTCAACAACCAGTGTTTATCTCCCCGCGCATTCTCAACAAGTTCTTCTCGATTAATGACCATCTCCCCATTGCGAATAACATTCTGGTCATCATTGATGAAACGCTCTGCCGTAGGCCCCGGAAAAAGTTCCGCATCTGTTTTCCCGATGACATCTACTTCGTCTGAAATACCGATAAAATCCATATCTGCCGTGTTGGTCAGGATCTTGCGGCCCTGGGCATCCTTGACATAAATACTGTCAGGCAGATTATCAATAAGCGTCCGCAGTAGATTCTTTTCTTTGAGCAATAATTCTTCGGCGATCTTTCTATCTGTGATGTCAAAACAATAACCGATATATCCCGCAAAAGTATCATTATCCGTGAATAAAGGCCTCCCCAGATCGACCACCCAACGATAGACGCCGTCATGGCGGCGCAAACGGTATTCCATTTTAAAAGCCTTACGGTCATTAAAAGCCGTATGGTATATCTCACTGCAGGACCTAACGTCATCCACATGAACGTTCTGAAACCAGCCGTCACCGGAATCTTCTCCCAAAGACTTGCCTGTGAATGAATGCCAACTTTGATTGAACCAGTCGAATGCACCTTCAATATTGGCTCGCCAGATCAAGGGAGGCGCATCATCCAATACTTTTAGATAGAAATTCCTGGCGCTCGTGAGGTCACGCTCGGCTGTCTTCATATCTGTGATATCAAGAATAGTAAAGATAGATCCTTCCTCAGGATGAGCGAGATCAAGCGGGGTGATATTCAGTAACGCATCAACGATCATGCCGTCTTTGTGCAGCAATTGGGTTTCGATCGAAGAAAGACCTTCGTGAGATATTGACCCATAAAGTTCACGTCCGACACGTTTGAATTCTTCTTCATCCGGGTAAATCATACGACTGCTTTTATTAAGAAGCTCACTGCGGTCATACCCGATGATCTCACAAAACCTGTCATTAACCTCCAGGAACATCCGTTGTTGAACGACACCTATACCCGTCGGAGCCGCACGCAGGATACTCATGTTCTTATCATGGCTTTGGCGCAAAGCCGTCTCTTGATGGCGCTGTTCCGTGATGTCCATGAACACCGTCGCGAAAGTCCCTTTTTCATAAGAAAAGACAGAGACATGAAAAAATTTCTTAACTGGCTCAAAATAGATCGTATTTGAAACAGGCTCCCCCGTTGCCGCAACCCTTGCATAAATATCCAAATAAGGCGCAGATGTTGTTCCATAGACCTCTGTTGCAAGGTGACCAATAACGCTTTCGCGCGTGGTATTCAGGATCATTTCATATCGCGGATTCACATCAACAATAATGTAGTTCAGCGCCTGATTCTCTGTATCGTAAATAATGCGATGCATCGCGGCCCCCTCGTTCATACTTGAATAGAACGATCGGAATTTCTGTTCACTATCATTAAGTGCTTTTTGAGCTGTCCGTTCTTTGGTGATATCACGGATAAGAAGAACAACACCGATCTCTTTTTGGGTATTATCTTTAATAGCTGAGGCATTGATCGACACAATGCGCTCATCCCCTTTAGGCCGCAGCATAAGCGTTTCATATTCCGACTCTTCTTGTGTTAATGAAGTAAGGATGCGACTGACAATATCAGCCCCGGGCTTTAGTGTTGCGGCATCAATAAGACGAACTGTTTCAAAGAAACTCTTGCCTCGGATATCATTCAATGAAAGCCCGATGAGCACTTCCGCCGTAGGATTCATTAAAATAATACATCCATGTTCATCGGTGATGATCAGGGCATCTGCGATCGAACGGAACATCGTCGTTAGATATCCTTCTCTTCTTTTAATGGAAACGGCCTGTTCTTCGGCAATAGATTCTGCGGTCTGTTTTTGATAAAGCAATCGTCTTAAATAACCAAAGAATACAAGTACAATAAGAAACCCGACAGGCAGGATGAACCAGAAATAAGGTGAATAATTCTCAACAACATATGTCTGCGTTGCAACCATTTCAACATTAAGGAGGATATCAGCGAATGGGAACGTCCTTTTATATGCTTTTAATTGCGGATAGAACGCGGCATAAATAAAAGAGTGGAGGTCTTTTTTATCGGCCGTTGTGGATTGTACGGATGCTAACAGGCCTAAGATACGGTTAGGTTGCGTACCATAAACCCTTACGTTGAATTGTGATGCGTGCGGTGTGTTATACGGAAGTTCTTCAATGATCTTCTTTTGATCAAAAGAGATGTAAAGAAGCCCGATCCTAGTTGCCCGCGGATTAGAAATATTGTCCGTATTGCGGACACTTTTGATCAGTGCCAGTGAATAGTTGCTATCTCTTTTTAAATATAAGGAAGCAGTATGATCATCACGGGCGCGTAATGTTTTTATTGCCCCTTGCGCCCCGTCGATCGTTAACAGGTCCAGGCCCGGTATTTCATTGATAACATCGACAGCATCCCGTTCAGCGATCATTTGAAAAGGAAAATAAACCTCCCGTTTACTAGAAGAAGGGATGTATTCTCCCTTTTCAGTGCGCTCAAGGATAGAAAATGAGGCATTCCCCCCGTCTTCCCGGATAGCCGCCTCATATGCTTCCCGTCCTTCGAATGGGACTTCCGGTAACCAAGCGACACTGGAAATAGACTTATTCTCAAAGAAAGGAGTGGAGAAATATTCAAACGCTGATCTACTGACGTATTTGGATTGTTCAAAAAAACTACTAAGGGATTTTAGAGACTGAGCGACATCATTATACCGGTCAAAAATGATCTCGGTATTAATGAAAGAATCCTGATCAAAGCGTTGTTGAAGGTCATGAAGAGCTAATGAAGCGAACTTAAGAAAGATGACGATCGTTAAGGCAACGCCACCGATCAGAACGATCGATAGCGTTATATAATTCGGCAGGGGCTTCTTATTTTTACTGGTCAAATTCATCAAACACGCTCAGTCGTTATATAGGATACTGATCGACGAATTGCAATAATGATAACTTTAACATATAAAATATAGAAAGTCGAGGCTCCATCTATTCGGCTTATTCGGTAATGGTGGGCTGGGAAATGCTGGCACCCGGCGTGAAGAAACAGATGTAATAAAGTAAATACTTTATAGGGTATAAATATCTTTTACATCCAGTAATGAGAACCCTGCTTCTTGAAGAAGTTTCTCAGCAGTCTGGATGTCATCCAACTCAAGACAGCAAAGGCCTGTTTTAGATGGTGCAAGCACCATACCCCTAGCATCAGACAGGTTTACTTTATTTTCCTGAAGGATGGTCGCCAGTTTATGAAGATTACCGGGTTTATCTAGAACAGAAACAATGATGATGTCTTTCAGGGCCGCCGCGTAGCCTTTTGCCAAAAGAGCTGCGTGCGCTTTCAAGGGTTCATCAACGACCATTTTGATCAAGCCAAAATCCCCTCTGTCCTGGATCGTGAAAATGAAGATATTGATCTTTTCTGCCGCTAACAGATCTGTCACCGCATTCAGACGGCCAGGTTTATTATCAACAAAGATATTCAGTTGTTTCGCCATAAAGCCTCTCTTAGATCCTGGTACGGTTATCCACGACGCGTTTAGCTTTGCCTTCAAAGACCGGAAGGCTCCCCGGCTCATGCAATTCCACCGACGGATTGATAATGATCGATGCTTTCAGGTTATCTTTGATCAATTCTTTAAGGTTATCGATCTGCTTAAGATCTCCGATGAACATGGCGGACGATATCTCAACCTTAACAATAAGCCGGTCGAGCGCCCCTGTTTTCTCAAGATGGATCTGATAATTGTTCCCGACCTCGGGGATGCGCATGATCACATTCTCTATTTGTGATGGATAGATATTCACACCATTGATGATGAGCATATCATCTGTTCTGCCTGTGATCCGCGACAAACGACGATGGCTACGACCACACGCGCAAGGGGTTGGCAAAAATGAAGCTATATCGCGTGTTCTATAACGCAATAAAGGTGTGGCTTCACGTAAAAGATTAGTAAAAACAAGCTCCCCTTCTGTGCCGTCAGGAAGGCTTCTTTGTGTTTCAGGGTCAATGACATCAACGTGATACACATCTTCCCACACATGCATCCCGCTTTTTTCAATGCATTCAAACGCAACGCCAGGGCCGTTCATTTCACTTAGGCCGTAGGAATTATAAACATCTATCTGCCACAGCCTCTCAATTTTCCGGCGGGTATCTTCAGAGTAAGGCTCGGCGCCGAGATATGCTTTCTTTAATCCAAGTTCCTCGCGCAAAATACCGCTCTCCTCCATCACGCTTAACACATGAAGCATGTAGCTGGGTGTGATGTGAAGAACAGTTGTTCCAAAATCTTTCATGATCTGCAGTTGGCGTTTGGTGTTTCCCCCGCCCATCGGGATAACTGTCATCCCGACGCGCTCCGCCCCATAATGAAGGCCAAGCCCGCCGGTGAACATGCCGTAGGTCATCATATTCTGAAAAATATCGTTCTTGCCTGAACCCGTAGCATGGATCGAACGCGCCACAAGGTTGGTCCAAACGTCCAGGTCTTGTTGTGTATGATGAATGACCGTTGGTATTCCCGTGGTCCCGCTTGAAGTGTGAATACGCACTACCCTGTTCATCGGAACAGACAAAAGCCCGTTAGGATAACATTCGCGCAGGTCGTCTTTTGTTGTAAAAGGGATCTTTTGAATGTCGTCTAATGTGCGAATATCGGCAGATGAGAAAATACCAGCTTTCTTTAAACGCGGTTCATAGAACCGTGTGCGCATAGCATGATCAACGACCTGACGAAGACGCTGTAGCTGAAGGGCCTGAAGAGGTTTTCTGTCGAGAGATTCAACATCTTTGTCCCAGAAATCATGTGAGGACATTATAAAACACCGATATCTTTCTTGCTGACAACAGCAATATGATCTGCTTTAAGCGCCTCAATGGCTTTATGAGCATCATCGAAACGAAAGACCATCATGGCCTTATTCAAGACAGGTTCGACAAAACCATACATGTATTCAACATTAATATGATGTTTATTGATCGCGGCAAGCACCTGTGCCAATTTCCCCGGCTGATCGCTCACTTCTACAGCAACGACCTCGGCCTCGAAACCGCTGGTGTGAAACTCGATCAGCGCGGCT
>DYQZ01000010.1:25404-31239 GCA_020719005.1 Candidatus Omnitrophus sp. | reverse complement strand
GATAATGCGGATATTCGGAGCTTTAGGAGGTTCTGGTTTAACAACAGCCGGAACTTTCTTGACTTCGCTCTCCTCAACCGCTTTTACTTTCTTATTTTTTACAGGCAGAGGGGCATCAACATCATCTTCTTCTGTTTCATCCTCATCCCATGCAGGCTTTGCCTTGACTTTTTTAGGCTCTGCTTTCTTCTGGACTTTCGGCCATTTAGGCATAAGCCCCATGAACCATTCCTTGAATTTCTTGTCACGCACAGACTCGATCATATCGATCATGGCGCGCATAAAACGAACAAACAAAGGCGATACGAGAAATCCACCAGCCACCACAAGGCACAAACACGCCAGCGCAAATAAAATAATATACGCCCCCACTGCCCCACAATTCTTCAAAAGGAACTCAGAAAAAAGAACGCCGACCACCCCGCCCATGGAAAAACGGTCGGAAGTGATATTCGGTCCTGAAAGGCAGAACAAGCCACTCATGACAGATACCAGAACACAGAGGCTGAATATCCGTCCGATAGTAAAGACCATGACCCTATTCGTGAAGATATTCCAACTCCAAAAGAAGAGGAACACCACAAAAAAATAAGCACTATATCCAAACGTAAAAAGAAGCGACCCCGATGTATAGGCACCGACAGTACGGATCAGGTTCTTAGGCGGAAAATTCGGATGGGTCGTGAACCATGAAAGGTCATCCGGCGTATAGGAAAGGAGGCTCGCAAAAAGAATGAGCGCGAATGCCAGGATCAAAATCCCTTTAATTTCATCAAGGTGTTCTGAACGCATATATTCTCTGGAGGGGGTAAAAAAACAGGGTCGCCCTTCATCAAAAGAGCGACCCTGTAACGTGTATTATTTTTCTTCGTTCTTGGCTTCAGCCTTTTTACGGCTCAAGTTATAACGTCCCATCTTGTCGATCTCAAGAAGAATAACCGGGAACGTATCCCCGACCTTCACGAGCTCGTTGGGATCCTTCACGAACTTATTGGACAACTCGGAAACGTGCACAAGACCTTCCTTACCCGGAAGGAACTCGCAGAACGCCCCAAAGTTCATGATGCGCATAACACGGGCTTCATAGATCGTGCCCGGTTCAGCTTCCTGCAACAAGGACGAGAGATACTTCGTCACCTTATCCAGTGATTCCTGATTCGGCGCAGAAACGAACGCCTTACCATCATCATCAATATCAATGGCCGTAGCTCCGGTCATCTCAATAATGGCACGGATGGTCTTACCACCAGGTCCGATAACTTCCCCGATACGGTCCTGCGGGATCTGAATGGTCGCGATACGCGGAGCGAACTCAGAAAGCTTCGCGCGTGGGACAGCAATGGTCTCAGCCATCTTGCCCAAAATGAACTTACGAGCTTCCGTCGCCTGATCGATCGCTTTACCCAAAAGATCGACCGTAATATGACGGATCTTAAGGTCAAGCTGGATCGCCGTAACGCCCTCTGCAGAACCGGCCACTTTAAAGTCCATATCACCAAAATGATCTTCAACACCCTGAATATCCGTGATCAGCACAGAGCGCTTTTCATCGGAAATAAGACCAACAGAAATACCAGCCACAGGAGCCTTCAGCGGAACACCTGCATCCATGAGCGCGAGCGTACCAGCACACACGGTTGCCATACTGGAGGAACCATTAGACTCAAGGATCTCGGAGACAACACGGATCGTATAAGGGAACGTGTCTGAATCAGGGACAACAGCCATGATCGCGCGATGTGCCAGATTACCATGACCAATGTCACGGCGGCTAGGACCACGCATAGGTTTTGTCTCACCCACCGAGAAAGGCGGGAAATTATAATGCAACATGAACTTGCGGTAAGTCGTGCTGTCGAGTGCTTCGACCATCTGCTCGTCGATCTTGGTGCCGAGCGTAACAGTCGCCAGACCCTGCGTCTGACCACGAACGAACATACCAGAACCATGAGGACGCGGCAAAAGACCAACTTCCGAGGAGATCGCACGGATCTCTTTGGCAGAACGGCCATCAACACGCTGATCCTTCTCAAAAACATTCTTGCGGATGAGCTCATACTGCATGATCTCAAAAACCGCAGCGACATCTTTATCCGTAACAGCAACGTCCCCCTTTTTGAAATCCGCATAGACGGTCATATCCGCTACGAGCATCGCAAAAAGTTCGTTGATCTTGTTCTCGCGGTCTTTCTTCTCAGCCACACCGTTGCAGATCTCGACCAAACGCGCCATCCCGATGGATTTCACTTTTTCAATGAAAGCCGGGGCCAACACATTGGTCTTAACATCTACTTTAGGCTTAGAAGCGAGCTTGGCGAGTTCTTTCTGCATATTCATCGACGCCTGAAGGGCTTCGTGAGCAAATGCGAACATATCCTTGATCTCGGCGTCCGGGATCTCTTTCCCCTCGCCCTCGATCATCACAATACCTTCCTTGTCGCCTGCGATAATGAAATCAAGAGGACTTTCCGCGCGTTCAGCATAAGTCGGGTTAACAATGAACTTCCCTTCCTTCATACCAATACGCACCGCACTGATAGGACCGTCAAAAGGAATATCAGAGACCATCAGCGCCGCAGAGGCACCGATGATCGAAAGCACATCAGGATCCACTTCATTGTCCGCAGAAAGCACGGTTGCAACGATCTGAATTTCATTCCTTAATCCTTCGGGGAAAAGAGGACGGACAGGACGATCGATCAGACGAGATGTAAGAATTTCTTTCTCTGTCTGACGGCCTTCACGTTTGAAGAAGCCACCTGGGATCTTGCCGGCAGCATATGTTTTTTCCTGATACTCAACGGTCAGCGGAAAGAAATCCAAACCTTCACGGATCTTCTTCGCCATACATACCGTCACCAACACCATCGTCTGACCGCAGGTAACAACAGCAGCGCCCGACGCCTGTTTGGCTAATTTCCCAGTCTCAATGACCAGGGTATAAGCTCCGTAAGGAACTTCTACGCGTGAAATACTCATGGATCACCCCCGTTTTTATTTACGTAAGCCTAATTTTTTGATGGTCTCTTCATACTTCGCCTGATCATTCTTCTTCAAATATGCAAGAAGACGGCGACGACGACCGATCATCAAAAGAAGCCCCCGGCGGGAATGATTGTCTTTTTGATGGACCTTAAAATGATCATTCAAATAATTGATCTTTTCGCTAAGAATAGCGACCTGGACGGCCGGCGAACCGGTGTCTTTAGCATGCCCTTTGAAGGCCTGAATCACTTCTGTCTTTTTTTCCTTAACTAAGCTCAACTGACACCCTCCTGCTTACATTTTTTTACTTTTTTCTTTTTTAGAATGTGGGAATTATACCTACACGCCATTTATAAGTCAAGGTTTCTTCTGTAAACGCATCAACCTGACCTTGCCCCTGTCCGCAATGAGAAGCAAAGGCCCCTCCTCATTCTTGATATCCTGAAGCCAAAAATCCTGAAGTTCGAAGGCGGAGAAAACCTGTTGAGGGACAACCGTAGCCTGAGGAGTATTAAATGTTTCGACCAGATCGGTCATGGAAGGCTCAATGCCTGCAATGCTAAGCCCTGGAGGAATTTCTACAGGCGCTGGAGGGACAATGACATCCTCCACGCGCAGTTCTGTTTTTTCTATATCAGGATCAAGTTTAAGAACGCTGGCCGCCGCCAAGGCATCATCCATTTTAACAAGCCTTGCCTGCTCACGTTTCTCTTTGTGATAAACGACCACGGAATGATACCGGACACCGCTGACGTAGATCTCGACTGGCTTCACATCCTCTGCAACAGCGCTTAGAGAAAAAAGCCCCGGCATTCCAAAGACTAAAAAAAGCACTAAAGATTTCTTTTTAAAAAACATAATTTTATTTTTGAAAGGCGCCCTGCGTAGCTATAATAAGGCTATGAACAATTACATCATCATTGCCATCATTCTTCTCTCCCTCTGGATGTTCATCGGATTTTCCGGGGCTGTCAAAACGTTCAAAAAAAGTTTTGATACTGATATGCCGTCGGAAACATCCAATTCTACCCTGTTAAGAGAAGACACATCCGAAAAGATCAAAGAACTCAATGAAAAGAACCGCAGGATGATCGACGACCTGAATGATAAAATGAAACGAAAATTCTGATCTTCTATTGACTGATCTGAAGCTGTTTAACCGCCATCATCTTCCCGACCGCGTTCAAATTACCATTAAGCGTTTCACGATAACTCTTCGGACCTCCCCTGGAAATAAAGAAAATAACAACCATCACTACGGCGATCGAGAGCAGAATATACTCGATCATCTGCTGGCCCTGTTCCTGTTTCTTCGTATCTCTGGAATATCTCATAACATCCTTTCCCTGCGCCTCTGTTGTAACTATAGCACAAGAATAACGCCCTTCACAGAGCAGGCCCACACGCTCACAGGACAAGTTTATTGGAAAGCGGATAAATGAAGGGAAGTTCGACACGCTCGCCCCGCAAGGCCTTGATCATGCCCCAGAAAGCCAAAATACCGAATATAAAAAGGAATGGCTTCATCAGGAAAGGAAGGATAATGCTGGCAATAAAAACAGCGAATTCGCACAGGAACATCGCAAGCCCCTGACGGGCGTGAGAAACAACGAATTCATTATCTTTCTTATAAAGCAGAGGGAAAACGCACAGCACGGAAATATAAGACAGCATCGCAAAAACGCGGTCCTCATCAATGCTCTTTAACATCTCCCTGACCTGGGCCTTATCCATTAATGCCGACCTCGATGACAGAGTTCACATCACCGAACCCGTTTGGCTCACGGCATTCATTTTCAGGATCTGCCTGCCAGCGTCCGTCGACCACGAACTGATATTGGTAAATACCGGCGTTCAACGGCAGGCGAAGCGACCAACGCCCCTCCTCGTCCTTGTTCATGCGGCAGGCCTCATTGAGCGTCCACTCATTGAAGGTGCCTGAAATATAAACAGACTGTGCCGCCGGATCCTTTAAGGAGAACGTAGCGTAGATCATCTTTTCTGTTTCCTTGACAACGATCTCGCGCATCTTCTCTGAGAAATCCACAGAAGAAGTTGTTGCTGCCTTTATTTCAGGCGAGAAGCGGCCTTCATCAATGGCAATGATCTCTTTGGCAAGCGAGGTATAATCCTTAGAACCACGGCTATATTTGTCATAACTGAGGACAGTCTTCCCCTCTACCGCGCTTTCCTTGAGTTTGACGTTCACATGGATGATCGTGCTAAAAAGCATGGATGAGAATTTGGCTTTCATCGTATCCATCATCGAGAACGAATGACGCAGGCGGGAATCGAACATCGTCACAAGCACCTTGGCGGAAAGCGGATGATTCAACCTCTCACGGATCAAATTAACGATATCCATGAGATGATCCACACCCTGCACAGAAAAACGGCTCGGCTCAGCTGTGATGATAACCTCACTGCTCGCGCGCAGCGCATTGACCGTCAGGAAGCCCAAGCTCGGCGGGCAATCAATGATAATATAATCATAACGGTCTTTAACGGTGTCGATGGCCTCGACGAGTTTCATCTCACGGCCGATCTCATCTGCCAGCTCCTGTTCAAGCGTTCCGACAAGCACATTTGAAGGGACAATATCAAAATTCCGTTCTACTTTCTGAATAATATCACGGAGCGTCAGCTTGCGCGGTGTGATACGGGAAATAACATTATAGATGCTGTTCTGATCATCACGATTGAGCCCCAAGGTAGCATGCGCCTGCGGGTCAAGGTCAAGAAGCAAGGAACGCTTTCCGTTCGCCGCAAGGCTTGATACCAAATTGATCGCAGTCGTTGTTTTTCCGCAACCGCCTTTTTGGTTCGCTATTGAAATGATCTTCATCTATT
>DYQZ01000010.1:0-25304 GCA_020719005.1 Candidatus Omnitrophus sp. | reverse complement strand
GTCAGCCCGTAGAACACGCTGACTAAAATGAACGCCGTGATCGCCACATTCATCACAAGCCATACATGCGGCTTTTTCTTCGGCGCTTTTATCTCGACGGCGTTTTCACGTTTCCCAAGATAAACCTGTGCTAAATGATCATAAATTTCGTCGCGTGTCATACTGCCTTGAGTCTTTTTGTCAATATTTTTATGCAACATACACACCTGCTGTGGTGCCGTTGCTTTAAGATCTATCCCTTGGTGATACTTTTATAATATAGGACATTATAAAAAATAAAAATAATATCTGATATTTTTTGAGGTGTAAAAAAGTGAGGCTCGTCGGGGGTGAAAAATAAGTGGAGAAAATAGAGTTTTTCAGGTATTCGCAAATGCGACTTACGGATTTCGGAACACCGTAAGCTTGGGCTCCCGTAGGTCGCCACATAGCTTTACGGTGTTATTCGGCAAGAATCCTTGCCGAATACAAAAGCCCCGGGGCTACCCGGGGCTTTTGTATTCGTGTGATACCTTGTTCGATTAGAACAGGACGCTGACGCTCGAGAGGAGCTGAGAAGCATTATCCTGCTCGCTGGAACCATGATTCTTACCAGGAACATAAAGACCAGCGCTAACGCCGAACTTCACATCTTCTGTATAAGCATAGGTCACATCGAGATCAATCTCATTACCGATTTTCTTATCACTAGAAACATCATTCTTAACCTGTGATAAATTGTACAAAGACAACTTGGTCATAACATCCTGAACTGGCGTAACCTCAAGAGCAAGGCTAGCGATCTTGACATTGGAAGTAGAAACACCAAGAGTGTCAAAGATACGACCAGTATTCTGATCCTCATAAAGAGAATCAAACGCTTTTCCCTTGTTATCATATGTATTCTCATCGCCGGAGAGATAGGTATAACCAGCAGAAAGAACCGGCTTCATGTCCTTCATGACAGGAAGAGCATAGTTGACCATACCCTGAAGACCATAGGCACGGACTGTCTTGTTAGCTGTAGTATTACCAACTTCATAAGCACCTTCCAACTGAACATTCAACCCTTCGATCGGATTGGTGCTCACACGCAAACCAGGAACATAAAGTTTCTGGGTCTTTGTATTAGGCGCTGTTGTCGTTGTCTTATCCATCTTAGCAAACGTATAAGCTTCAACAACAGTGTTCATGCTGTCGCCGATCTTATAGTTGGCATTGATACCATAAAGATTTTCATCATCATTACCATTCGCCGTTGTGGTATTTGCAGCGATCTTCGCAGCAAACACGTCAACTGTGAGCGGATCATAGCTTAAGACAGCCTTGATCGCATCAAAGTTCACGCCACCGGTCAGATCAGATACATCGGAGATATTAGTAGTTAAATCGCCATCACCGATGAGAAACTTATTACCATAAGATAAAGGCTGACGACCAATTGTTACGGTCATCGGAGCATAAAGCATTTCCTTCATCGTGACATAAGCATCATCAAGATTGACGTTGCCATTGTTACCGGTAACATCCGTTGTACCCCAGAGTCTCTCATTGCTCAAACGGATGAATGTCGAAACATTGTCCGTAAGATCAGCCTGAACATTCAAGCCAACCTGAGAAAGGATAACACTCTGTGAATCCTGGCTAGCACCAGAAGTGATACCAGCAGATGTGAAGTTGTTACGGATGACGGACGTTGTCTTAAGATCGCCGCCAACTTTTACGTTCTGAACAGATGCGAACGCAGGAGCCGCTACGAGAGCGAGCATTGCGATAGCAAGCATTAATTTCTTACCCATGTTTCCTCCAAATTAATAACGAATTTTATTTATATTATCTATATAGCCTAGTTTATTTACGTTTTATCCCTATATCGATGACCCGAGACCGTTTATACAAGAAAAAGCTTGTAATCGTCCCCCCTCCTTTCTTTGGTCAGAGTAAGATCATCTAAGGGTTTATGGATATTGGCATTTTGCCATAACTATAAGGGGGGTGTCAAATGGATTTTATTAAATTTTTGTTAAGCTTATCCTGAGACTGCAAGTTGTTGCTAACAAACACGATATTATAACAACGTAGGGGCGGACCTAGTGTCCGCCCGATATGGAGGGCAATTATTCCCCCGCCTAACGGGCGGACACGAGGTCCGCCCCTACCTCGGGATACCATATTACCAGTTTTTTCAATCTTGGAACCTGCAAGGCAGGCTTGGGGTATGCCTTTGGCGCGAGTTAAAAAAACGTCTCCCCCTAAACCAAATATGAAGGACGTTTTTTTCTGTTTGAGCGCAAAAGGCATACCCCGGGCCTGCCGACCTTGCAGGCTCACAAGGTGCTAGGTGGTGGAGATCCCTCGTCGCTTCGCTTCTCGGGATGACAGAAATTTGGCTTCTTGGGGTGATATAAAGAAGAAAAACCATAGATAACAACATGTTATCTATGGTCTTTAAAAGCGTCCCTGGACCGAATCGAACGGTCACATCAGCCTTAGGAGAGCCGCGCTCTATCCATTTGAGCTACAGGGACGTGAAGGCTTGGGACTGTTGGAAAACGGCCATCTGCGGCGTTGTTTTCACGTTCGCTTGTGCGGCGTACTGATGTACGCCTCCGCGCTCACTTCGAAAACGCCTTGCATCTGGCCATTTTCCATCAGTCCCCTGTTATAAATTTCTATTTTTCCAATGCCTTGATCTTCAAATTCTCCTCATATTCACGAGGAGGTTTATAGCCTAGATCTTTGGCTTTATCAAGATAAAAAATAGCATCGGGATAATTTGACTTCTGGAACGAGACGATCGAGAGGTTTGTGAAGGCGTCCATGTGGCGCGGGTTGATGCTCACGACCTTCTTATAATACTCAATGGCACGGTCAACATTACCGAGCTGGGCGAACACATTGCCGATATTATAGAAGATCTCGGCACTGCCAACGCCCTTCTCTTCTGCCTGTAAATACCATTCGAGAGCATCCTGCAGTTTTGACTGGCTTTCCTTTATATAGCCGAGATGGAAATAGATCTCAGGGTTCTTGAAACCTTTTTTGATCGCCATAAGATAATATTCTTCGGACTTGGAAGGAATGCCTAAACTGAAATACAAAGCCCCAAGACGAAAATAAGCTTCGGCAAAATCAGGATATGTTTGAATAACCTTCTCATACGCGCTGACCGCTTCCGCAGAATGGCCCTCAACACGCAACGCATCTGCCCCGCGCAACAGCGCCATTCTTTTTTCATCAGGAACTGCTTTGATCGAAGGAGATGCAAGAAGGCCAATGTTCTTTAAAGGGCATGTTAAGGAAAAGCCGGGAAAGAAAATCTTTGCCGAAAAAACCAAGGCAACAGCGCAAAGGATACACCCTAACACTATCCAGATCTTTTTATATGGACAAGCACATGTCATGAGAAAAACTCTCGGAAGAAAAAATACTTAGTATTGAAGAACAGACGCGATCGGATATTTCTTCAACTGATCACGGCCATTAAGAAAAGACAATTCCATTACGAACGCGATCAGCTTTATCTTCGCACCAAAACCTTCGACCAGGCCTGCGACAGCCTTCATGGTCCCGCCCGTCGCCAAAACATCATCCACAACAACCACAGCATCACCTTTTTTAAGAGCATCCTCGTGCATCTCAAGCGTATCTTCCCCATACTCAAGCGCATAGGTCGCACGACGTGTCTTATACGGAAGCTTACCCTTTTTGCGTACCGGAATAAAACCAACGCCCAGTTTATAAGCGAGAGCTGTCCCAAAAATAAACCCGCGCGACTCGATCCCGACGACGTATTTGATCTTCTTACCCTTAAGAGCCTTGGCAAGCGCGTCGATCGACGCCTTCATTGCTTTTTTGTCTTTCAACAGCGGCGTAATGTCCTTGAAGATGATCCCCTTCTTCGGAAAGTCAGGAATATCGCGGATGGATTTCTTAAGGTCAAGTTTTGCCATATCCTTATCCTCTTATTTGATCGCCATGGTGGTGCGGCCTTTGATGAATTTGGCCTCGAGGCTGATCTTCACCGGAAGCTTGGCAAGACCAAGACTTACCTGATATAAATTCTCAAACCCTAGGCGCGCCATATCAGCAATAGGCTGTTCGAAAGTCGTTAAATGCACACTGCTATCGACGGTCGTCATGTTATTGTCAAAACCAATGACCGACAATTCATCCGGTACTTTAAAACCAAGATTCTTTGCTACACCTATGACCTCAAGCGCCATCAAGTCGCTCGCCGCAAAAATAGCGGTCGGACGTTTTTCTGAACTAAGGAGTGCCTGTGCCGCGGTGCGGGCCGGCGTCCTTAAGAAACCGCCTTTTTTAATGAGTGACTTATCCACACCAACGCCCGCTTCTTTCAACGCCTCTTCATAACCGAGAAGACGGTCGCGACCAGCCTGGGTCTCAACGTCACCCGTAATATGCGCGATGCGACGATGCCCCTGACTCAAAAGATGCATGACCGCGTTTTTGGCCGCATTCCTGTTATCGATCGAAATACAATTAAAAGGTTCATCTGTCGGATTATTAAGAACGATCGTCGGAACGCCAGCCTTGATCGCGCGGCTGACAATATCCCAGTCACGGTCAATGTCCGCGAAGATCATCCCATCAATGAACTGAGGATCTGTCAAACCCGTGATCCACTGCGTGTGATCCTTGCGGTCCGTAAAATGAATGAGCACGTCCACGTCCAAACGGCTAGCCGCAAGATTAATGCCGCGGGTGATCTCGCCGGCATAAAATGAATTCCCAAGGTCCTCAAAGCGAGGGATAAGAAGAACAAATAACGATTTACGGCCTTTACGTGCCAGGACTTTCTTCGACATCAGAAACCTTTCCACTTTCCTGATCGTTAGCGATCTGTCTTAATTTCTTCAAAATAGAAACTTCAAGCTGACGTACGCGTTCGCGCGATACCCCGAGAACATCCGCGATCTCAGCCAATGTTTTTGATTCACCGTCTTTAATACCAAAACGCATCTCGATGATCTGCCGTTCACGTTCACTAAGCTGTTCTAAAATTCCCTGCGTGCGTTCCTTGTTCAAAAAAAGCTCGACCTGCTCGTCGGGAGCGGCCATTGAGTCATCTTCAATGATATCTTTAACCTGACCATCGCCATCTTCACCAATGGGCGCATCCAAACTCGCCATCTTGGTGATGGCCTGGTCGTATTCACGCACCTTATCGACGGTCGTCTGCATTTTCTTAGCGATCTCACCATACTGGGGTTTGCGGCCGAGTTTATGTGTGAGAGCTTCGATCGCCTTCTTGTATTTGACGATCTCCTCGTTCATATAGACAGGAACACGGATCATTTTCCCCTGATCAATGATGCCGCGGGAAATGCCCTGCTTGATCCACCAGGAAGCGTAGGTCGAAAAACGATACCCTTTGTCGGGATCGAATTTGTCGACGGAACGCATGAGGCCGATATTGCCTTCTTCAATAAGATCACTTAAAGGAATGCCGAGATTGGTATAGCGTTTGGCGATGCTGATGACAAGACGGAGATTGGCACGGATCATTTCATCACGTGCGCCCTTGTCGCCTTGTTGGATGCGGTGAGCGATCTCAACCTCTTGTTCAGGGGTCAAGAGCACAATAGGACGAACGTCTTTTAAATAAGCTTTTATAGAATCCATATGTCCTAAAAAAATAGTTTATATAAAGGTTCTGGGCGTGCTCGGAGATTATGATATCCGAACACGCCCAGTTATACTAGCTTATTTTATTACTTTTTAGACCCTTTTTTAGCGGTCTTTTTGGACGCCTTCTTAGCGACCTTCTTTACTGCCGCTTTTTTTGCAGCAGGTTTCTGTTTGGCTTCAACAGCCGCCTGAGCCGCCGCGAGACGTGCGATCGGAACTCGGTAGGGCGAGCAGGAAACATAGTTCATGCCGGCTCTCACACAGAACTTGACGCTGGAAGCCTCACCACCGTGCTCACCGCAAATACCAACCTTGAGGTGTGGACGGACGGAACGGCCCTTTTCAATACCCATCTTAACGAGAGCACCAACACCGCTCTGATCAAGGCTCTGGAACGGATCATCCTTGAAGATCGCCTTGCCGCCCTCTTTCTCCGCCGCAACGTAGGTCGGAAGGAACCGGCCTGCGTCATCACGGGAAAGACCGAGCGTCATCTGGGTCAGGTCATTCGTACCGAATGAGAAGAACTCAGCTGTTTCAGCGATCTGGTCAGCCAGAAGAGCCGCGCGAGGGATCTCGATCATGGTGCCGACCATATACTTCACCTTGGACTTCGAATCCTTGATGAGTTTCTCGGCAATAGCACGTGCCTGAACCTCGAGGATCTGGAATTCCTTCTTATCCATCGTCAGCGGGATCATGATCTCAGGAAGGACTTTGAAACCTTCCTTCGCAGCCTTGATCGCAGCCTCGATGATCGCGGTCACCTGCATCTCAAGGATCTCAGGATACGTGATGCACAAACGGCAGCCGCGGTGACCCAACATCGGGTTTGACTCGTGGAGCTGTTCGCAACGATGCTTGATCTTATCCGCAGAAAGACCCGTGATCTTAGATAACTTCTCGACACCGGCATCATCCTTGGGCGTGAACTCATGCAGCGGCGGGTCGATCAAACGGATCGTGACCGGAAGTCCGTCCATGGCCTTGAAAATACCATAGAAGTCCTCGCGCTGGATCGGAAGCAGTTTGCCTAAAGCCTTCTTACGGGCATCAAGCGTTTCTGCCACGATCATTTCCTGGATCGCCAGACGACGTTCTTCAGTATCAAAGAACATGTGCTCGGTGCGGCAAAGACCAATACCCTCGGCACCCATCTCGATCGCCTTCTTGGCATCATAGGGGGTATCGGCATTCGTGCGCACATTGATCGTACGGATACCATCTGCCCACTTAAGAAGAATGCTGTACGCTTCAGGAAGGATAGGATCCATGAGCGGGAATTCACCGATATACACTTCACCGGCAGAACCATCAAGCGTAACAAAATCGCCCTGCTTGATGACCTTACCAGCAACAACCATTTCTTTTGCTTCATAATTAATGTTGATCGCCTCGCAACCAACGATACAGCACTTACCCCAACCACGGGCAACGACAGCTGCGTGGGATGTCTTACCACCCGTCGCTGTCAAAATACCCTTGGCCGCGTGCATACCGCCGACGTCCTCGGGAGAAGTTTCCTTGCGGACAAGAATAACTTTATCGCCCTTAGCCGCCATCTCTTCAGCCTCAGCCGCCGTAAAGACGACCTTACCAGACGCTGCACCAGGAACAGCATTGATGCCGCCCGCGATACGCGCATTCTTAAGGTCCTGAACGCTGACCTTCTTGGTGTCAACGATCGGATAGAACAGACGCTCGATGTCGTCGGAGGTCAAACGCATCACAGCCTGTTCCTTCGTGATGACAGGCTTGACCGCCATCTCAGCGAACTTCTTAGGAAGGAAACCCTTCTTCACCAGGTCATTGGCCTGGGCTTTTGAAAGAAGAGGCTTGGTCGCATGATCGACCGCGATCGCGAACGCTGCCGCCGGAGAACGCTTACCGGTGCGGCACTGCAACATATAAAGATTCTCATCTTCGATCGTGAACTCAAGGTCCTGCATTTCCTTGTAATAAGACTCAAGGATCGCACGAACAGCGAGGAGCTGATCATAGGGCTTGGGCATCTGATCTTTCAATGTCTCAAGCTTGAGCGGTGTGCGGATACCGGCCACAACGTCCTCACCCTGGGCATTGATCAAATAATCACCATAAAACTCATTCGCACCGGTGTTCGGATCGCGTGTAAAGCACACGCCCGTACCGGAATTGTCACCCTTGTTACCGAAAACCATCTGCACAACGTTGACCGCGGTACCGTTGAGGTCCGTGATCTTCTCGACGCGGCGATAGGTAACGGCTTTTTCAGCATCCCAGCAATTGAAGACGGCCATGATGGCGCCCCATAACTGCTTGTAAGGATCCTGGGGGAAATCTTCGCCCTTGTTCTGCTTATAAAACGCCTTGAACTGCGCGCAAAGTTCCTTGAGCTTATCAGCAGGGATCTCAGGATCATTCTTGATACCAAGATCATGCTTCATCTTATGAAGCATCTGCTCCATCGGCTCTTTAGAAAGCCCCATAGCTGTCGTTGAGAACATCTGGATAAAACGACGATAGGAATCATACGCAAAGCGCGAATTACCCGTTTTCTTTGCCAAACCTTCAACAGAAACATCATTAAGGCCGAGGTTCAAAATGGTCTCAAGCATACCGGGCATGGAACGTGCCGCACCTGAACGGACAGAAACGAGCAGCGGATCATTCGAATCGCCAAGTTTCTTACCGGTATTTTTTTCAAGTTTCTTGACCGCATCAAGCACTTCCTTCTCAAGGCCTTTAGGAAGTTTCTTGCCAAGCTTATAATACTCTTCGCAAGTCGGGATCGTGAGCGTGAACCCTGCTGGAACGCGGATACCAATGGAAGACATCTCCATCAGACCCAACCCTTTACCGCCGAGGATATTCTTCGACAGCTCAGCGCCTTTGGCTTCCGCCTTACCAGCGCCATAAGAATAAACGTGTTTCATTGCCATGTTACCTTACTCCTTCTTTTTTTTATTTCGGGGATCATTCCCCCTATATCGCACCAGCTCACATTAAGCCGGAATGGATCCATTCCTTATAAACGTTCCTTCAAATACATTTTTAAATTCTCAACAGGCACGCGCGTCTGAAGCATTGTATCGCGTTCACGCACCGTGACCTGTTTATCTTCCAAAGACTGCATATCAGCTGTGATGCAAAACGGTGTACCGATCTCATCCTGCCGGCGGTAAAGTTTGCCAATAGCACCCGTATCATCGTAGGTGCAGTTCCATTCTTTCTGAAGATCGATCTTTAAATTCTTTGCCAAGGCGACCAGGTCCGCATTTTTCTTAAGTAACGGGAACACCGCCACCTTCACTGGCGCCAACTTTGGATGGAACTTCATCACCACACGCACATCATCCTTGACCACCTCTTCATGATACGCATCAACCAAAAACGCTAATGTTCCGCGATCGCAACCACCCGACGGCTCAATAACATAAGGATAAAATTTCTCATTGGTCACAGGATCGCGATACATCAAGTCCTTGCCCGAAAACTGCGCATGCTGTTTAAGATCATAATCCGTACGGTTGGCAACGCCTTCAAGCTCTGACCAGCCAAACGGGAAAAGATATTCGATATCCGTACACCCCGCCGCATAATGCGCAAGCTCATCATCCGCATGCGGGCGAAGCCTTAAATTTTCTTTGTTCACGCCCAGGTCCAAATACCACTGCAAACGCGTCTGGATCCAATGCTCATAACATTCTTGAGCCGCTTCAGGACGGCAAAAATACTCGATCTCCATCTGCTCAAACTCACGGGTGCGGAACGTGAAATTGCCCGGGGTTATTTCATTACGAAAAGATTTACCGATCTGCCCTATCCCAAAAGGGAGTTTGCGATGAGTTGAATCCATGACATTGATGAAATTGACAAAGATCCCCTGAGCTGTTTCAGGGCGCATATAGACGGTTGAACTGGAATCTTCCATTGCGCCGAGCGCTGTCCTTAACATCAGATTAAATGCACGCGCTTCAGTAAAAGATGTTCCTTTGCACGACGGGCATTTACCATCAATGATCTTGTCAGCACGCAACCGCGCACTGCACTTGGGGTTCTTGCAGTCAACAAGCATATCCGCAAAATTCGCCGTATGCCCAGAGGCTTCCCATGTTTTTGGATGCATGAGGATGGAGGCATCAAGACCGACCATATCATCACGGTCCTGCACCATCGCCTTCCACCAGGCATTCTTCACATTACGCTTAAGCTCGGAGCCCATCGGGCCATAATCCCAGGCGCCATTCAGCCCGCCATAGATCTCGGAAGACTGAAAAATAAACCCGCGGCGCTTACATAAGGAAACAACTTTATCCATTAATTCAGGAGTGCTCATAAAAGATCTTTTATTTTCCGATCATTGATCGTGTTCAATATTTTCTTAATGAAAAAACTACTTTAATCCAGGCCAACCCCTTCCTATGGTGCACGTTACACCTGGTATTGGTTCTGGACAAACACAATAAAAAGTCCCACCACCTATTTTTCCGGTACCATCAAGACGGTCGGTTGCCCTGTCTTCACGCCACCAATATCTTCTAATTTTAGGGACACCGTTAACGATCCACATATCCATCCCAATCTTGTGATGCTCCGTACTAAAATTCAGCCCCTCTCCTTCAGGGTCGACCGTGGGACGGAAACTAAGCCCGAATCCTATGATGCCAGCCCCGTGAGATGTAAGATCCCAGGTGCAATATTTCCCCCCAGGAAAAACAGCAGTAGTTGGTATGCCCGCATCCAGTTTTCTTAGATCCAGCGCAAACACCCCGTGTTCATACGCGTAACGCTCCTGAGCCCTGGCGATCGCGGAACATATTTCCATAGCCTCGGCATATCTCGTCTTATTAATATACGAACCAGATATCTTCGGCACTGCCACCGCCGCCAGAATACCAAAGATAATAATAACGATCATGATCTCAACAAGAGTAAATCCGCTCAAACAGCGTCTTTTTATGCTATTCACCATAAGATCTTCCCATTGAAAAAAAACGAAATAATTCCGTCCATTGTAACAAAGGCTTTTTATTTTTCAAGAACGATGTCAAAAATCCAAAAGCTTCAGCGGCTCACGCAAAAACTGTATAATTTCCCGCTACTCTCTTCTGCCATCTGCCCGTTGATCAGGAATTTAATGCCGATATTATACTCACCCTTTTCATCCCTACGGCTCCAGCGGATCATGCCAATGAGATAGATCTCGCCTTCAGTGGGGATATGAACAACGATCCTCACCTCCTGCCCTTCCTGGAACCCTGATTCCCCTACGATACAACAGCCTTCATGATGGATATCCGTGATCTGATAAAAAGAATACGCCGCGACATCAACCAAACGGCATTTGGCTTTTAAATTAACTTTTACTCTTTGCCAGGAACGCTTCTCGTTCATACCCATACGATCCTCTTCCCCTTAATGGAATGTATGTTCTTTACCGGGAAAATCACCACGCTCCACATCCGCCCGATAAGCACGGACAGCCTCCATGATCACACCACCGACATTCGCGTATCTTTTAACAAATTTTGGCACCTTGCGCTCATTAAGCGTCAGGATGTCGTGTGTCACCAGCACCTGCCCATCACAATATTTCCCGGCGCCGATACCGATCACCGGCACACGCAATGTTGCTGTTATTTCCCTGGTCAGTTTTTCAGGGACACATTCGATCACGATCATCATACATCCCGCAGCCTCAAGCGCCTCTGCTTGTTCAAGGATAGCGTGAGCCTCTTCTTGACTGCGCCCGCGAACACCGAGCGTTTCAGCGGTCTGCGGGGTCAGGCCCACATGACCAACCACATCGATCCCGACGCCACGAATAGCTTTCACCACCTCAACACAACCCGTGAACCACTCCACTTTGACCGCAGCACATCCTGCCTCGACAAAAAGCCTGGCGTTAGATACGGCATCAGCACCAACGGGTTGATAGGCCTCAAAAGGCATGTCCGCAATAACAGGTGCGCGTTTTGCACCTCGCGTTACCGCTTTAACGTGATGCAACATCACGTCCATCCCGACCTGGACCGTTGAATCAAGCCCAAGGACCACATTCGCGAGCGAATCACCAACCAGAATAAGATCAACTCCCGCACGGTCAAGGAGCATGGCCATCGGATGATCATACGCTGTCAGCATCGTGATCTTTTGACCACGCTGTTTCTTGGCAACCACTTCTTTAAAAGAAATATGTTCTGGCATTATGCGCTCAAATAATGATCGGCATCAGCAGCCGCTTTTTTACCGGAAAGGATAGTCTCCAGTAGACCGATCGAGGGGACAGCCACCGCTCCTGCGGCAAAAACACCTCTCAACTCCGTCGATGTACTGTCAGCCTTTAACACCAATGAACCATCCTCTTTAAAGGTCAGCCCCGGCTGAGTGTGATAAAAAAGAGTATTGGCTTCATTTTCCGCCGCGACAATAAGCGTATCTCCCTCGAACGCAAGTTCAGTCTCATCATCCGCAACAACACTAAGGCGGCCTTCTTTATCCACACGATAATCCACCGGACGACACACCAGTGCTTTGAAACAACCCGACGCGTCTTCCTGTATCTTCTCAGGACGCATGAATGTCTTGAATTTAATACCTTCTTCAGCCGCCTCGCGGACAAGCCAGGCATCTGCTTTCATATCCGCATCCGATCCACTCAAAACAACCAACACCTCACGTCCGAGACGAACACAAATGCGAGCCGCATGCAACCCGGCTAAACCACCGCCAGCCACGATCACCTTCTTCCCAACAGGAAGAAACGTGTTCATCGCATCCACCCCAAAACGGGATTCTCTCCATGCACGCAACAAGTCAACGGCTCCCATGACCCCACCAGCGCATTCACCCGAAATGCCCAAAGGCGTTGAAACCCCAACCCCGGTCGCAAGAACAATCGCCTTAAAGCCGGCGTCTTTCAATCCGGCAAGTGTAATGTTACGTCCGAAGATCGTGTTAAGTTCAAGAACAATGCCCCGCTCTGTAAAAAATCGGACCACCTGTTCCATCACCTCAAAAGGAAGCAAGAATTCAGGCCACCCATAAGCAAGACTGCCGCCAGCCATCCGCGCCTGATCAAACACAGTTACGCGATAACCTTTTTTTGAGAGTTCCCATGCCGCCATCAATCCCGACGGACCAGAACCAATAATAGCAACTTTTTGTTTGGAACGCGCCAAAGCCGTTGGAGCTTTGACCTTCACATGATCGGCGAGAAAACGTTCGATCGCGCGCACACTGATGCGCTCGCTCTGACGGTTAAAAACCTGAGTTTCCGCATAAGGCTCGGCGCATAAACGCCCCGTGACCGCGGCAAAAGGATTGGCATCAACAAGCTTTTCAAACGCGCCTGTCAGGTCTTTTTTTACTAAAAGACGTAAGACTGCCAAGTGGTCTGTTCCAAGGGCACACGCAGAACCTTTTAATGCGCGCTCACGTTCGAGGAACGTCCGCGCATCATCAACAGCGGTCTTACGGGTCAACCCCAGATGAATTTCTTTAAACGAGCCCATACGCTTGACCGGCGTGAGGACTCTATTTCTTTCCTGCGGCATTCGACATACTCCTTGATACTTTCCACTGAACGGGCCACATTGCCCGGCATGATCTTTTTTGCATCCACAAAAACACCGTCAACAGCCGGAAAATAGGGCTCTGGGTTGACAAGTACAGGCTCTATTTCATCGAACGACGGACGCGCGGACACCAGTTCCATCATATTGTAAAAGACAGGAATATTTTTCTCAGCAGCGATAGCAACCACGTCTTTGGCTGTTGACAGCGACGCATCCACATACACACACGCCACATTTTCTTCCTTGATCACTTTCTTAAGCGGTTCGATCAGGCTGCCACGGCGTTCATGCATGCCGTCTTTATACATCACATAAAATTTCACACAATTAAGGCGCATCTGATTTTCAAGAAGGGAGCTTTTACGCGATTCGAAACCCGCGATACCGATAAGCCGATTACCTATCTGCTTGAGCGAACGGCATAGCATAATGAGAGACACCAGCCCAAGTTCTTCACCCACGCAAAGGATAACACCCTTCTTTTCGATCGGGATAGGCATGCCGAAAGGGCCGCTGACCAACGCGAGAACATCATCGATCTTAAGTGCCCCCAGCTTTCGGGTCTCCTCGCATTTTTCTTCGAAAACGATCGAAACACATTTACGGCGCCAATCCACATCAAAGACCATAAAAGGCATTCGACGGGAGACAGCGTCCACCGCGATCGCAATGAACTGCCCCGGCTTCACGCAGGCAACAAGCTCATCACAGCGGATATCCAGACGACGCACCGTCTGGCTTAAATTCTGCTTACCGATAATATTGAACATAGTTTATATATTATGTTTATTTTAGCCAGAAAAGCAAGAAGTTCAGAGCCCAAAGAGGTTCCGGGCGTTGAGGTTGACCGCATCCAATACATCCTCGCGAGGCATACCCTTGATCAAGGCGAGCGCATCAAGTGTTCGCCAGACGTCTTTAGGCGTCCAGCCGCGCACAGGCGTATCGGTCTCGATCAGCAAACGGTCCAGCGGAGCGTATCTCGCCACGGCCTGTGCTTCAGGGCTATATTCAAGTGCGGGAGAAACCGAGACCATGAATCCGGCATCCAGCGTCTCTTTTAAAATATCGACAGGCCCGGTATACCAATGGAAATTGACTTTCTTGACCCCTGAGGCAATGGTCATGTCCAATGCCTCACGAAAAGCGCTACGGGCATGCACCACTGTCGGAAGACCAAATTCTTTGGCCAGCATCAGCTGACGCCTAAAAACATCCCGCTGTTCCTGTTTTTTCTTCTCGTCGTTAACGACCCATTTATAATGATAATCCAGCCCGATCTCACCGATAGCAACGATTTTAGTCGCATAGGTGCGGATAAGATCTAGGCACATCTGGGTTTCCTGGGGTGTCGTAATATTCCCGGGATGAAGGCCGAGGGCTAAATGAAAACGGGGATAACGAGATGCGGCTGTTTTTATCTCCAACTCGAGATGCTTTTCATTTGATGCCAGATCAACACCTAAAACAACGACATCTGACACATCGGCTTCCCCAGCCTCCAGAAGTGCAGCCTCAGGATCTTTCAGATCATACAAATGCGCGTGTGTATCAATGATCTTCACAGGATGAACGTCACGGGTCCGTCGTTGACAAGGCTCACGTTCATCATGGCGCAGAATTTTCCGGTCGCTACACGGCACGGGCCTTTTTTTATCTGAGCCACAAAATATTCATATAATTTCTCTGCTTGTTCTGGAGGCGCGGCATGATCAAAAGAAGGCCTGTTGCCGTTATCAAGGCCAGCCGCCAGCGTGAACTGTGAGACGACCAAGAATTCTCCATTGACCTCAAACGTTGCCAGATCCATCCGCCCGCCTTCGGGGCTTGGAAATAAACGCAACTGTGTTATCTTCTTCACGAGTGCATCTACTTGTTCCGCAGTATCCCCTTTTTCAACCGCCACAAAAATAAGAACACCTTTCCCGATGGCGCCGATCACCTCACCTGCCACGATCACTTTCGCTTCTTTCACCCGCTGAAGGACTGTTTTCATATTTCAGGACCTTTAGAACAATTTTGCCAATAATGTGACGATCGCAGTTTCTACTTTTAGGATGCGTTTGCCTAAGCCGACCACTTGGCAGCCGGCATCTTTGAATTTTTCTACTTCGTATGGAATAAAGCCGCCCTCGGGGCCGATAATAAGGACCGCTGCAGAAGATGCAGATCTCTTTCCAATAGGATCTCCCGACGGGTCTGCGATAACACCTTGCCTTGTCTTTAATAATTCCGGCAAGACATCCTCAACGAATGGTTTAAATCTTTTTTGGAATGAAATACGCGGCAGGACGGTATCTTTGGATTGCTCCAACCCGAGGATCAATTGATCACGCAATTCTTTCTCACCAAGCGCCGTGCTTTGCCAGAAACTCTTTTCTACCTTGCTTGAATGAAAAAGAATGATCTCCTCCACCCCAAGCGAAGCGGCTGTCAACAAAACGCGCCTCAACACGATCGGCCTCATCAGCGCAACGCATAAAATAACAGGAAGCTTGGCGGGAGGAGGCTCTGACAATGTCACATCAAGGATGATCTCATCAACTCCGAGCGTTCGAACAATGCCTGTCCCCGTCAACCCATCCAACATACCAACGCCGAGAATATCACCAACCGCGGGTTTAAGAATATCAACAATGTGCTGAAAACGTCGTCCCGTTAAACGGATCGTTTGCGGAGAAACAAGATCTTCAGAGGAGAAAAGAATAAGGTTCATAGAATTGATCTTAGAATAAGAATAAACCCCACCGCCAAACGATGGCGCAGTGCTGGTAAGGTCTTTCGCAGCGCTTTAAGCCCGACCCGCGGCATAGCCCTAAACCAAACGACTTTGCCCAACGAGAGCCAACCTCACGACGTCATCATGGTCGGGCGTCGCAAGAAAGACCTTACCGGCACGGAGACAACCCCGTATGCAAAACCGTCTGCACACACTACAAAAAGACGAAGGCACGCATCAGATCAAAACACCCCTGATACATGCCCCCGCTATTTTTATAATTCTTCGGTCTTCAACGCCTTGCGCAATTGTTTCGGCGTCATCTTTTCCTTGGTATGCGCCTTCACAAGACTTTTCTGACGGTCAAGGATCTGCTCAACCTGACGACGGACAGCAATAAAAGCTTCGCGCAGGACAGCACCTAAGTCCTCATGTACATTACGCCCAGAGTCCCTCTTAACCACGATCTCATGATGCGGCGGAAGTTTGACATCAACACGGATATGATACGAAAACGTGGCATGCTGATGGGTCGGGTTCTGCTCAACCAACACATGACAACTAGTGATATGATCACACACTTTTTCAAGCTTCTCGATCTTTTCATAGACCACGGCTTCGATCTCTGATTTATTCTTAACGTTCTTTAACACGATCTCCAAAGGTACATCCATAAAACCTCCCTAGATATAAATAAATTAGCTTACTATGCGTTATCATTGTCCTTATTATCTCTCTTTTGTCAACCGCAAGCTCATCCCTGTGGAAGAACATCGAAACGGGTTGACGCACAAGGACATGCCGTTTAGAATGTGGACATTTCAATTAAACAAAGTCGAGGCACCTCCAATTATGAAAACATATCTCGTTACCGGCGCGGCCGGATTTATCGCAAGCAAGACCGCCGAACAACTCCTCAATGCCGGTCACAGGGTCGTTGGCATTGATAACCTCAACAACTACTATGATACCACGCTTAAAGTATACCGCCTAAAGGGGCTTAAAAACCACCCCCGTTTCATTTCTTATAAAGCTGATATCGAAAATCTTCCGTCGCTGACAAAAATATTCAAGAAATACCGCTTTGATGCCATTATAAATCTCGCTGCGCGGGCAGGTGTCCGCTACAGCATGGCTCATCCCCATGTGTATGTCACCACCAACATGGTCGGCACCTTGAACCTCCTTGAAATGGCCAAAGATCACAAGATCAAGAAGTTCATCCTGGCCTCCACATCCTCGCTTTATGCCGGACAAAAGATGCCTTTTAAAGAAACACTTTCCGTGAACACCCCCATCTCCCCTTACGCGGCGAGTAAAAAAGGCGCGGAAGCCATGTGTTACAGCTATCACCATCTTTATGGTATTGACGTTTCCGTGGTCCGTTATTTCACTGTATATGGCCCGGCCGGAAGACCTGACATGTCGGTCTTTATTTTCATTAAACAGATCGATGAAGGGAAAACGTTCGATGTGTTCGGGAGTGGCAAACAAAGCCGTGATTTTACGTATGTGGATGATATTGCTGATGGCACGATCCGCGCGCTTAAAACCAACCGCTGTGGCTTTGAGGTCTTTAATCTCGGCGGGGATGATCCTTATGAACTGAACTATGCCATCAGCCTGATCGAGAAATATCTTGGTAAGAAAGCCAAGATCCTTCACAAGCCTTTTCATATAGCAGATATCCACGCGACCTGGGCTGATGTGAATAAAGCCAAAAAGGTCCTCGGGTGGAAGCCGAAAATAGATCTTGAGACTGGTATCAAGCGCACGGTCGATTGGTATCTTGAAAATAAACGCTGGCTCAAGGATGTAAAGATCTGACCTCTGATGAAATTCGACAACGTCTTAAAAGAATATCATTTCCCGGCCGCTCATGTTGAAGCCTTTCTGGCGACGGGAATAAAAACCCTTCACCCGCCACAGGCGTCTGCCATCACCGCCGGCCTCCTCGATGGTAAAAGTCTTGTATTGGCCATACCAACAGCCTCAGGCAAAACGCTCATGGCAGAACTTGCCATTCTTAAGGCGCTGGCTGAACATAAGGGACGCTGTCTTTATATTGCCCCGCTCAAAGCCCTGGCAAGTGAGAAATACAGGGACTTTACCAAGAAATATGCGTCCCTCGGCATCAAAGTCGGCATTGCCATCGGCGACCTGGACTCTCCGAGTACTTATCTAAAGAATTATGACCTCATCATTGCCACAGCAGAAAAAGTAGACTCACTGCTACGCTCACGTTCAGAATGGCTGGTCAGCAACCTTGCGGTCGTGGTGTTCGATGAGATCCACGTCATGGGCGATCCGTCCCGCGGAGCCACACTTGAGATCCTTGCCACGCGCATCAAACTGATGAGCCCCAACGCCCAGCTCCTGGCGCTTTCAGCAACAGTCCCAAATGCACGGGAAATGGCCGACTGGCTGGGGGCGGGAATCGTTGAAAGCCAATGGCGCCCTATCCCGCTTTATGAAGGTGTTTTCTACAACGACAGGTTGACCTTCAAGGATAACCGCATCAAAGTCATTCACGAAGACGCTCCTGATGATGTGCAAAAACTCGTAATGGATACCCTGCGCGGCAAAGGACAGGTCCTGGTTTTTGTTAATTCCCGACGTTCGACCCAAGCGGTCGCGCGTGAACTATGCAAATGGGTCGCATCCTTATTAACGCCAGCTGAAAAAAAAGAACTGACCGCCTTATCCCATGACATGGCACCAGCCCTTGATTCCACCAAAGTCTGTCAAAAACTCGCCGAGGTCGTTAAAAGCGGCGTGGCTTTCCATCACGCAGGCCTTAAGCCCCAACAGCGTGAAGCCATTGAAGAGAATTTTAAAAAGAACAATATCAAGGTCATCTGTGCGACACCAACGCTCGCGGCAGGCGTGAACCTTCCGGCAAGGCGCGCAATCATCCGCGATGCTAAAAGATACTCCTCCGGCATGGGGCAGGTTTTTATCCCGGCCTCTGAATATAAACAATGCGCCGGACGGGCCGGACGGCCTCAATACGATGAATACGGCGAGGCGGTGCTCGTCGCCAAATCGCTTTCTGATCAAAATTCTTTATTTGAACGCTTTATCCTGGCTCCGGCAGAAGATGTCCAGTCCCAGCTCGCTGACCCGGCTGAACTGCGCAAACACATTCTCGCTTCGGTCGCCGCAGGTTATGTGGATGATGTAAAAAGCACGCTGGATTTTCTCGGCAAGACATTCCTCGCCCATCAGCACAGGCACACGGATCTCGTCGGCCTGATCGGGGACGTGTTCAACTTTCTCACACGCGAAGACTTTATCCGCAAAAGCGGTTTTCGTTTTGTAGCCACTCCTTTTGGCGCCCGCGTCAGCAGGCTCTACATTGATCCGGCCACAGGGGTCGTCATCAAGAAAGGGCTCCAGAAAGTCGTACTTGGAAGTTCTTTTACCAGCGCCGGACTTCTTCATTTGATCGCATCCTGTCCGGACAGCGAAATGTTATCCGTCGGAAAGACAGACGCGGAAGGCCTGGAAGATTTTGCGCTCAAGGTCGAGGAAGAGCTCATCCTGAACAAAGATGATGTTGCCTCGCTCGGGGACCACTACACCTACATGGCGGTCCTAAAGACCGTCTGGATGCTCACCCGCTGGATGAATGAAGAACGTGAAGAGGATATTTGCGAACGTTTTAATATCGGACCGGGCGACATCTTCCGCCACACGGAAAGCGCACAATGGCTTTTATACGCGGCTGAATCAATCGCCGAGGTTTATGCCTATAAAAAGCTGTCTTTTTTTATTGCTGAACTGCGCACGCGCGTGCGTTACGGTATCAAGGAAGAATTGCTCGAATTAGCGTCACTGAAAGGTGTGGGCCGTGTCCGCGCACGCACATTATACGACCATGGTTATGAACGGCTTTCTCAGATCAAGAAAGCAGACGCGGCATCCCTCGCACGTATCAAGAACATCGGCGCTGTGCTCGCCAAAGACATCATCAAACAAGCCTCACAACAAATTTGATTCTTTAAGCCGGACCAACATTTCACGCACCGCCATGACCGCATTCTTACTTGAACCTCCATGCTCAAGGAGCAAACAATAGGCGATCACTCGCCCTTCACTCCTCGTGACACCTGCGAACCAGGCGTGATCTTCTTTTCCAGCACCAGCCTGAGCTGTTCCCGTCTTACCGTAGGTCACAAGCCCGTCCATCTTTAATTCACTCGCCGTTCCGGTGCCAATATCCACGACCCCCTGCAAAGATCGTTTGATCGTATCCCAGACAGGCTTACGGAAAGACACACGAGAACGGGAAACTTCCGTATTTTTTCCATCAAGACTTTTCAGTATATGCAATTTGGGCATCCAGCCTTCGTTGTGAACGGTCGCGATCATCCGCACGATCTGCAGCGGTGTAGTGAGTACATCCCCCTGGCCGATCGACATATTGACCGTATCTCCCTTATACCACGAACGCGTGCGATTATTCCCCGGGATATGCCCCTTGAGCTCATAAGGCATATCAATTCCCGTCTTATCGCCAAGACCGAACACGCGTGCATAACGGGCCATTTGTTCTGGCCCCAATAAAAGCCCCAGATGAAAGAAATATTCATTGGCAGAATGCGCCATGGCCTGAAAAAGATCCTGCACACCATAAGCATGTGCGAATGTGAAACGACGGTCCCCTAATTCATAATACCCAGGGCAGTCCACGGTCATCGACGGAATGAATTTCTTCTCTTCAAGGCCAGCCATGGCCACCATGATCTTGAACACAGATCCCGGCGGGAACTGCGCAGACACCGCACGATTAAGTAGCGGCGACATCGGGTCATTCAAATAAACGGAAGCACGATTACGGCGTTCAGTTGATGCGAAAATATTAGGATCAAAAGACGGGGCACTCACCAGTGCCAGGACTTCTCCATTTGACGGATCGATCACGACCGCAGCGCCCCTGCGCCCTGCCAAGGCATCCTGTGCTGCCAACTGAATACGCTGATCGACCGAAAGGACCACGTCCTTACCCGGAACTGGATCACGCTCACTCATGAGCCTTACCTGTTGGCCCCGGCTGTTGACCTCGATCTCACGTCCTCCGGGTTGTCCGCGAAGCGCTTGATCATAAAACTCTTCGATCCCGGAATATCCCGTCATCTCAGGCGCGGCATAACCATAATCAGACAAATTCTCGATACGCTCATGATCACGCTTTCCCACATAACCGATCACATGCGCTCCTACAGACCCATAAGGATAACGACGTATATAACGTTCGCTGACGAGAAGTCCGGGATAAAGCATCGTGGACTCCTCGATCTTGATCGCCTGCTCACGGGAAATCCCCCCTGCCACGACAACGGGGGAAAAAGGCGTTAATTTATTGCGGAAATATCTTTTACGCAGATCTTCCGCCTCAAGGCCAAAGACCCCGGCCACAAAAGAAAAGACACTACTCTTGTCTTTAATGTCCTGAGGCATCAGCGCCACTTCAAAAGCCTTGATGCTCTCGGCCACCACCTTGCCGTTTCGGTCAAGGATACGACCTCGAGGGCCGTCGAAAGAAATAAGACGGGTAGCATTGCTCTGGCTCAGCCGTGAAAAATACCCGCCACGGATGATCTGCAAATAGAACAGATCTAGCGCGATCAGCACAAAAAGAAAGATAACGATATGATGAAAGATCTTGATACGCATTTAAAACCTTAATGACCTCGCCAACGATTGAAGTTTCCCGAATACATACAATGCCACAAGCGTCGTGATCACCCATTCAGGGAACCAGACAGCGCTCCACACATCCCACCACTTCACCTCCTCAAAAACCATTTGATGCAGCATCCCCATGGATAAGGCATGAGCCGTCACAACAGCGGACACCATCAGAAGTTTTGAACCGTCGCTTCCCCGTTCATAATATGTCCGACGGATAAAGGTCGAGAAATAAGCTGCCACAATATACACGAAGATATGCGTCCCAAATGGCATGGTGCTGAAACAATCTTTGAATAACCCTGCCCATAATGCGGCCCATAATGAAAAGCGGATGCCTGAATAAAGATTAAAGAAGATCACCACAAGCAGTAATAAATGAGGGTCCCCCCATCTACCGAATAAATTAAAAAGGCAAAATTCGGCAAGAAGCGCTAGATAACAAATAACTGGAATAATGAATATCTGTCGCATTACTTAATGATCAGCACTTCCTCGATCTGCGAAACAGTGATGGCCGGTTGAACTTCCGCCTCCATAGAGGAACCATTATCCGACGGGAACACTTGTGTCACGACCCCGATCAACACATCTTCGGGAAAATCAGTGCTCAATTTTGAGGTGATGATCTCATCGCCCACTTCAATATCCGCTCGCTCCGGAAGATAAGACATCCGGCATTTACTGGACAAAGAACCCGTCACCAGAGCACTCTCACGTGATCGCCTATCCAGCACCGCAACACTGAACCCCGGATCATTCACCAGGATCACTTTCGAAACATCTTTGGCCACCTCTGCCACTTTACCTACAACACCATCCCCGTTGATCACCGCCATGCCCGGCCTTATTCCGTCGGACTTTCCTCTATTGACCATGAGTGATGAATTCCAGTTCGCAGGATCCCTCGCGATCACAACCGCAGAGATGGATGAGAAAGTTTGCTTCTCACGAAAACGCGCAAGGCGTTCATAACGACCCTCTTCTCGCACCATTTCCTCAAGCGAGATCACCCGAGCCTTGAGCGCGCCGATATCACGTTTCAGCCTTTGATTCTCACGAAAACTCTTGCGGTAGGAAAGCATCATCTGCGCTTCTTGCACCGGCCAACGCGCTAGCGCCACCGACCAGGTACCAAAACCCATAAATCTTAATTTAAGACCATGTCCGAACGTTGAATTGAAGAATAACAGCAGGAAAGGAACAACAAAAATGGCGATATAAATAAATTGTTTTGGGGTTTTGCGCAGCATATAGAGTCCATGACCTCACGATCACGGTATCGTTTATAATGAAGCGAGATCTCGCCCCTGCCGTATTAGAAATCCAGCTTGGTCTGTGCCATCAAACGACGGCGAAGCTGTGGCGGCATATTCAGCGTTTCAAGCGTCCCACGCACCACCGCCGTGTTAGGATCTTCCGCCACATGAACAGGAAGCCCTGTTTCTTCAGCAATACGACGATCTAAACCTCTCAACAATGAACCACCGCCCGCCATGACAATACCACGGTCAATAAGGTCGGCTGACAATTCAGGAGGTGTATGCTCAAGGGTTGACTTCGCCGCATCCACAATAGCCTGAACAGTATCTGCCAGTGCTTCACGGATCTCAACAGATGTGATAGCGATCGTCTTAGGCAAACCTGCAATAAGGTCACGCCCGCGAACATCCATGGAAAGCTCTTCTTCAAGAGGATAACCAGAACCAATGCGCATCTTAATCTCTTCAGCCGTACGCTCACCGATCATCAAATTATAGGTCTTACGCAAATACTCCATGATGGAGGTATCCATTTCATCACCCGCCAACTTGATCGACTTGGCATAGACAATACCACCAAGAGAGATAACAGCAAAATCAGTCGTACCGCCACCGATATCAATGATCATATTACCGCCTGGTTCCTGCACAGGAAGACCAACACCAATGGCCGCAGCCTTAGGCTGTTCAACGAGAATAACACTACGCGCTCCGGCATGTTCGGCAGAATCAATAACAGCGCGCTTTTCAACCTCAGTGATCGACGGAGGGATCGCAATAACAACGGACGGACGCGTTAAAAACCGTCTCGGCTGGACCTTGGTAATGAAATATTTAAGCATCGCCTCAGTGACCTCGGGGTCAGAGATAACACCATCGCGCATCGGACGGATCGCAATGATACTCTCAGGTGTACGCCCGATCATTTTCTTGGCTTCTTCACCGACAGCAACAACACGGTGCGTTGATTTCTCGATAGCAACGACCGAAGGCTCGCATAATACGATCCCCTCGCCCTTAACACAAACAAGCGTCGTAGCCGTTCCCAGGTCAATACCAAGATCATTGGAAAAAAGGCCGAGGAATTGGTCAATAAAACCACGAAGGAATTTAAAAAGTTTTTGGATCATGGGTGGTCCTTAGGTTGAAAAATTTGTCCTTCATCTTATCTGAAAAGGAATATAAAGTCAACAAGGACAGATATTAGGGAACAATCCGTTTTTTCTTTGACGCCTGGCGTGAGCATCCCCTTAAGTGATCGAACGCCTTCACAAACCCGGGATAAGATTTTGACGTGCATTCCATATCGCGTATGCTTACCCCTACCTTTAAGCCCAAAACAGCAAAGGCCATGGCAAGGCGATGATCATGATGAGGGTCGAGCGTTTCTCCGCTTTTATATGATGATCGAGGATAAATAATCAGTTCGTCTTTTTTCTCGTCTATCTTTGCCCCGACCTTAAGAAGTTCGTGACGCAGGTCGCTGATGCGGTCGCTTTCCTTGACACGGGCATGACCAATATCTTTAAGACGCGTCACCCCTTTAGCGAACATGGCCGTAACTGCCATGATCGGCACCAGATCTGGGCAATCCTTCAGCGAAAACACCCCCCCTTTTAAAGAACAGGCCCCCTTAATGCGTAAGGACGTTGAAGAACGTTCCATCCTCAACCCCATCTTTGACAAAAAAGGAAGGATAGCACCGTCGGACTGAATAAGGTCATCATTAAAATAACCGCGCAATGTTACATTAGATGGAACAAGCGCCGACGCTGACATAAGAAACGCCGCCAGACCCCAGTCAGAGGGAACGTGAAACTCCTTTAATCCTTGATAACGCTGACCGCCGGGGATCAAAAACTCACGGGCATTTTTTACAACAACCCTGATGCCAGCGCGTTCAAGGATCTGACGCGTCATGACAATATAATCACGCGACACAAGCGTTTTCCCCGTCATGACAAGATGCGTATCCTCCTCTGCCATAGGTGAGGCAATCATCAGCGCTGAAACAAACTGAGAACTGACAGAGCCGTCGATCTTAACTTTTCCACCGGTGAAGGAACCTCCTGCATACCGGATCGGGACTGATCCTTTAGCCCCCTCACCTTTAATATCAAGCCCGCACGCACGCAATGTGTCGCACAAATGAACATTGGGCCTTCCAACGAGAGTCCCCTTTCCATCGACCACCGCTGCTTCTGCATGAAATGGCAATAGAGGCAACACGAAACGAAGCGACGTACCTGATTCGCGCACATTTACTTTCAACAATGAACGTTCTGCCTTTTTTTGAGGGTCAACGGACAAGGCATATCCATTTTTAATAGGCGTGACTTTAGCGCCAAATGTTTTGGCGACCTGCATCGCGACCATGGCATCATCGCAATCAGAGGCACCTAAAATGCGTGAACGCCCGCCGCAGGCAGCCACAAA
>DYQZ01000050.1 GCA_020719005.1 Candidatus Omnitrophus sp. | reverse complement strand
CAGCCGTTTTACGGCGGGGCATTTGGAGGCGATGGGGGTCTTGAAAGAAAATATCTTGATCATCCCGCCGAGAATAGACCCGTATTCTTTTGATCCTGTGAAAGAGGGTGACGGGTGTCTTGATCCTTATGCCCTTTCAGGACGGCGTGTTATTTTAAGTGTGAACCGCCTCGTGGTGCGAAAAGGGAATGATACGGTTCTCTTGGCCATGCCCGGTATTTTGGAGAAATATCCGGATGCGTATTATGTTGTCGTTGGACATGGGCCAGAAGAGGCGCGGTTAAAGGAATTGGCACAGACGCTTGGGATCGAAAAGAGTGTTCTTTTTGTGACGAAGAACAGTGATGCTGAGAAGAAAGCATTCTTTAGGAGGTGTGATCTTTTTGTGATGATAAGCAAGGACATTCCCTCTAAAGGGGATCATGAAGGTTTCGGGGTGGTCTATCTTGAGGCCGGGGCGTGCAGAAAGCCGGTCGTGGCAGGTGACTCGGGTGGTGTCAGGGATGCGGTGATCGATGGGGAGACAGGATTATTGATCAAACCTGATGATGTGAATATCGCTAGAGAGGCGATCTTGAAACTACTCAATGATAGTGCATGGGCGGCACGTTTGGGCAAAAACGGATATGAACGTGTAAGACGGGAATTCAATGCGCAACAACCAGTTGACGAAATGAAATTCTTATTTGTATGATAAAGAAAAAACGCATCCTTCATGTGATCACGCGACTTGATCCGGGCGGTTCAACAACGAACACCCTAGAGACGGTCGCGCGCCTTGATCGGAGCCGTTTTGAAGTGGACTTAGTGAGTGGTTTGACATCAGATTCTTTAGCGGAAGCGACGGGGTTTATTGCTCGGCATGGTATTCCCTGCCGTTATGTCAGATCACTTCGGCGTGATATAAATCCGTTTTGGGATATCTGTGCTTTTATTGCGCTGATCGTTATCATGCGGCGCGGAAAATATGATATTGTTCATACGCATTCATCAAAAGCCGGTATTCTGGGTCGATGGGCGGCAAAATTCTCCGGGATCAAACACATCGTGCATACGCCTCACGGCCATGTCTTTTATGGATATTTTTCATCACGGGTCACACGTTTCTTTGTTTTGCTTGAGCGCGCCGCTGCACGGATCACGGACAGGCTTGTGGCCCTCACGTCCAAAGGCATTGAGGAGCATTTGACATTCGGCGTGGGTATCCGTTCTCAGTGGGGGGCGATCCCAAGCGGCATTGATCTTGAGAAGTTCTTTTATATTGCTGAGGAGGGCGCCCGTATACGCCGGTCCCTCGGGATAGCGATGGACGCTCTTGTTTTTGTGAGCGTGGCCCGTCTTGAGCCGGTAAAAGGGAATGTGTATTTGATCGAAGCGATGGCGGATATCCTGTCTTTATATCCTTTAACCAGGCTTGTGATCGTCGGTGATGGCGGTGAGCGGGAGATATTGATCAAAAAAGCCCGTGATCTTGGGATAGCAGAAAATGTTATTTTTACCGGTAGTCAGCGGGATGTGGTCCCTTTTTTAAGTGCGGGTGATGTGTTTTTGTTGGGCTCGCTTAATGAGGGCATGGGCAGGGCGGTAGTCGAGGCTATGGCGTGCGGCCTTCCGTCAGTCGTATCGAATACCGGAGGATTACCTGAACTGATCGAGGACGGGAAAGAAGGGTTTCTTGTAGAGCCTGGAAATTCCCGAGCGTTTGCGCTGGCCATGAGAAAGCTTTCGAATGACAAAGATCTCCGTAAAATAATGTCAGACCGTGCCAGACAAAAAGCAGATGCAAAATTCAGTATCAAGACCATGGTCCGTTCGATCGAAACCCTTTATGAGGAGCTAGGCCGGTGATGCGTTGTGCTATCCACCAACCCCAGTATCTTCCCTGGATGGGCTATTTTGACAAAATGGCGTCGTGTGATGTTTTTGTCATTCTTGATGATGTTCAGTTCAAGAAAAATGAATGGCAGAACCGTAATCGCATCCGCATTGCCAATGATCCGGGATGGCAGTGGCTGACCGTTCCTGTCCTGCATCAATTCGGGCAAAAGATCAATCAGGTGAAGATGAATACAACGGTGGACTGGGCCGCAGCACATAAGAACGCGATCGAGACCAACTATGCCCGGGCAATGTATTTTGAACGATTCTGGCCGGAATTAAAACCATTGTATGAATGTTCATGGGATGATCTATCGGCGCTGAATATTGCTTTTATCAAGAAACTTGCCGAACTCTTGGAGATCCCCACAAAGATCATTATCAGTTCAGAACTTGATGTTCATTCGACCAAGACCGAGCGGCTTATTGATCTCTGCCGTGCTGTTGGGGTTGATACTTATCTTGCTGGGGCGGGCGCCGGGGCGTATATGGATTTCGATCAATTTTGCGCCTCGGGATTAAAGTTGGAAGTTCAGCAGTATGATCATCCTTTATACGAACAGTGTTGGACAAAGGCCCCCGCCGAGTTCGTCTCGCATTTATCGGTCGTGGACTGGCTTTTTAATCAGGGGCCATGGCCTATGAAAAAGATCTCATGAAGGATAAAAATCCCTTGCCTCAGGTCTTTGTTCTCTTGATAATAAGTTGATAAGGAGATATATCATGAACATTCTTGCGATAGGCGCCCATCCTGATGATATTGAACTTGGTTGTGCTGGCACATTGTTGCGTTATGCACGCGCCGGGCATAATGTTTTCTATCTGATCATGAGTGACGGTGGTCAAGGCGGAGATTCCTCGGTCCGTAAAGCGGAACAAGAGTCTGCAGCCCAAAAGCTCGGGGTCAAAAGATTGTTCTGGGGGAATGCTACTGACACCCGTTTTACCGTTGACAGCGAGACGATCGCGTTCATTGAGACCATCTGCCGCGCTGTGAGCCCAGATGAGGTTTATGTCAATCATGTCAATGATTCCCATCAAGACCATCGGGCGTTGGCCAAGTGTGTTATCTCGGCGACACGTTATGTGCCGAGGGTCCTTTATTATGAAGATTATACGTCGATCGATTTTAATCCCGAGATCTTTGTGGATATCACAGGCGTGATCGAGGATAAGATCGAGGTGATCTCCTGCCATCGTTCCCAGATCGACAGGCAGCATCCCTCGAGATTTGATATGCTTGAAAGCGTTAAAGCTGTGGCTCATTTTCGCGGTTTTCAGGGCAAGGTCCGTTATGCCGAAGGCTTTAAACCAGTACGTTACCTGAAGCTTATCGGATGAAGATGATCCCTCATTCCCGTCCATCTATTGCACGAAAAGATATGGCCGCACTCAGCGCGGTCCTTTCTTCAGGGCAGATCTCGGCGAGTGCTCAGGCACGGTCCCTTGAGTCTGCTTTTTCCCGAGCATTTTGTTTTGGTTCTTCTGTTGCTGTTTCATCCGGGACGGCCGCGCTTCATCTGGCGCTGTTGGCGCTTAAGATCAAGGCAGGTGATGAAGTGATCATCCCGACCCACGTTTGTACGGCATTATTGAATGCGGTGCGTTATACTGGCGCCAAAGAGGTTCTTTCTGATGTGCGTGAGGACGGGAATATCGATCCGTGTTGTGTGAAGAAGCTCATGACCCGCCGTACGAAGGCTGTGATCGTTCCTCACATGTGGGGCTCTCCGGCGGATATGAAAACCCTTGTTAAGTATGGTGTGCCGGTGATCGAGGACTCTGCGCAGTCGGTTGGTTCTTCGATCAATGGCCAGTTGGCGGGCACGTTCGGTGCGTTCAGCATTTTTTCATTTTATGCCACAAAGATGATCACCTGTGGCGAAGGCGGTCTTGTTGGTGCGAAGGACAAAAAGTTGATGGAGAGGGTGCGTGATCTGTCGGATTATGATCATAAGAAAACGTATGAGATGCGGTTCAATTATAAAATGACCGATATACAAGCGGCATTCGCTTTGTCTCAGTTCACGCGTTTAGGGGAGTTTGCAAAAGCTCGTCGTCAGATAGCGGCGCGGTATGCGGTGTATATACCATCCCTTCTGCCGTTGACTGAAAAAGCAGAGCCTGTATTTTATCGTTATGTGGTCAGGACCAAAAAGAATGTGGAGCGTATTATTTCAAATGCAAAGGCACAAGGGGTTTGTATCGAGAAACCCTTGTTCAAGCCGGCTCATCAGTATCTGGCAAAAAAAGGCTTTCCTGTGAGCGAGATGCTCATGCGCACGTGCATATCATTGCCTATTTACCCGTCATTGACGGCAGTAGAAGAAAAACGTGTTATCGGCGTTGCAAAAAATTTAATATAAACGGTGTCTTAATCAGGAGGGGATCATGAGTAAGAAGTTCATGCAGGTTGCGGGAGTGATGTTGTTGGGGATGTTGTTCGGTTCTTCTGTGGTATTGGCCGAGGAGGTTGTTATCACAAAGGGGAAGAATGTTAAACTTGAATATACGTTGAACGTTGATAATGAAATGATCGAAACGACCAAGGGCAAAGAGCCGTTGGTGTATGACCATGGCCAGGGTATGCTTATTGTCGGGCTTGAGAAACAGCTTGAAGGCATGAAGGTGGGAGAAGAAAAAAAGGTCGTGGTGTCCCCTGAAGAAGGCTACGGCGTTGTTGATCCGAAATTGGTCCGTGAATTTGAGAAGTCCAAGTTTCCGGCGGATATGGTCCCGGTCAAGGGCATGGTTCTTGAAATGCAGGATCCTCAGGGTCAGCCTTATCCGGCGACGATCAGTGAAGTGAAGGATGCGGTCGTCATGCTTGATTTCAATCATCCGCTCGCGGGTAAAACGTTGACGTTTGATGTGAAGGTCGTTTCTGTTGAGGATGCAAAGGCTCCTATGGCAGCTGCTCCTGTTGTTGAGGCGGCTCCTATTACTGAAGCTAAGTAAATTTCTTTGCATAGTTTTGCTTCAACGTGAGTGTAGGGGCCGACCTCGTGTCGGCCCGTTCTTGTGGGATTGGTTATGGGAGAGTTTTGATGCAGTTGACAGGCGGATTTGTTGATTATGTGGTGGTATTCTTTTCCGGGGTGCTGGTGAGTTTTACGCCGTGCATGTATCCGGTATTGCCGATCACCTCAGCTATTATTGCCGGTGCTAATACGAATGGTACACGTTGGGGCGGTTTTCTTCTCTCGCTCCTTTATGTGCTCGGACTTGCTGTTTCGTATAGCGCCTTCGCATTGGTCGCGGCATTGACCGGCAAGGTGTTCGGTTCACTGCAGCAGATGCCGCTTTTTATGTTCATGGTCGCGAATATCTTGTTGTTCTTTTCCTTGGTGATGTTCGATGTGATCCATTTGCCGAGTGTTGTGCTTTTGAATGTGACACAGAAACACCGGAGCATTTCTTCTGTCTTTGTGATGGGGTTAGCATCGGGAATGATCGTCAGCCCTTGTACTGCGCCTGTCTTGGGGACACTTCTTTTTTATGCCGCGTCGGGCAAGAATATCGTGTATGCCATAAGCCTCTTGTTTGTTTTTGCTTATGGCGCCGGCACATCTCTTATTTTGGCTGGCACATTCAGCGGTTTTTTATCGAGCATGCCTAAGTCTGGTGTATGGATGGACAGGGTCAAGAAAATGATCGGTGTTGTGTTGTTGTTATTGGCAGAGTGGTATTTTATTCAAACAGGACGATTGTTCTAATTAGGGAGAGTGTATGAGATCTGTTATTTCTTCAAAATTCTTTTTCATGTGTTTGATATTGGGCTTTGCGTTGACAGGTGGTGCGTGTGCCCAGTCTGATGAATATAATCATCCTTTGGGAGGCAAGAAAGCTCCAGAGGCCTCACTGCGGGACGTATCGGGTACCCCGCAGCAGTTAGGTTCTTTGATCAAAGGTAAAAAAGCAGTCCTGTTCTTCTGGGCGACATGGTGCCCTCATTGCCGTTCTCAGATCAAAGAGCTCAGCACCCGTAAAGAAGAAATGGCTAAAGAGAATATAACCCTTGTCCTTATTGATATCGGCGAGCCTGCCGCTAAGGTATCTTCATTCATGAAGGCGCAGGGAATTGATCTACCTGTCTTGCTCGACGTCGAAGGCGCTGCCGCAGAAACCTACCAGGTCTTTGGTATCCCGACCATGTTCTTCATCGGCGCAGATGGCATCATAAGGGACGGTTATAACGGATTTCCCGATGATTATAAAGAATTGTTGAAATAAGACGTCTCGCTCTGCTCGCATATAACAGCGGCTTTGCCTGCCTTAACGTGACACCTCGCCGTCCTCGCTCGCTTAAAAGTGGTTTCATCTGATCGGTGGTTTCTGGTGGTGCGTTTGGGGGATGGCTGTCGCAAAAGCGCGTAACGTTGTTGGTAATGCCTCTCGCTGCGGGCGGCAAGGGTTTCGTCACTTGGCGCGGCAAAGCCGCTAGGTGATCGCCGAAGTCTAAAAAATCATTGACACCACAGCAATGTGTGGTATAAAGGAAGTATGACAAACGACAAACTTACAGACAAACAGCGCGACGTCCTCAAATTCATCTACGAACAGATCCGTTTCAAGCAGCTGGCTCCGACCATCCGCGAGATCGGCGATAAATTCAAGTTCTCATCTACCGGTACAGTGCGTGACTATTTAGACGCATTGACCAAAAAAGGTTATATCCGTATCCAGGAAGGGAAGTCGCGCGCGATCGAGCTGGTCAAAGAGGCCTTGTTCCAGGTGCCTGTCCTTGGCCGTGTCCAGGCCGGGATGCCGGTCTATGCCGCAGAAGATCTCTTAGGATATTTGAACCTTGATCAATTTGTTTTCCCCGGGCCTGATGTATTTGCCTTGCGTGTGCGTGGATTAAGCATGAAAGATGACGGCATCATGGACGGGGATTTTGTGCTTATCCGTAAACAAGATCATGCCCAGGTGAATGATATCGTTGTGGCCTTGATCGGTGATGAAGCAACCGTCAAGCGTCTTGCGAAGCGCGGGCGTGATTTTTTCCTTGATCCGGCGAATCCTGATTTTCATCCCATCCCCATGACCTCCGAGGCTATTATCATCGGCAAGGTCCTTCAAGTTGTTCGGGAGTATTAGTCTTTCGTGCTTCTGAGGCGGCTCAAGATCAAGGGCATGAAGCCGTTCTGAAATGAGGTCATTATGGATCAACAGTTAACAGTTTTCGAAGATCACAAGATCCGTCGTCTTTATGATGAAAAGACCGATGTGTGGTATTTTTCCATTGTGGACATTATTCAGGTGTTGATCCAACAATCGAATTATAAGGCGGCTAGAAACTACTGGAAGGTCTTAAAGAATCGGCTGGCCAAGGAGGGAAGTCAGGTGGTTACAAAATGTAACCAACTGAAATTAGAGGCTGCGGATGGTAAAAAGTATTTAACTGATGTGGCCAGTGCTGAGACCCTCTTGCGGTTGGTCCAATCCGTTCCAAGTCCTAAGGCCGAGTCAATTAAACTGTGGCTTGCCAAAGTTGGTTATGAGCGAATGCAGGAAATGGCTGATCCTGCCCGTTCACTTGATCGCGCCCGTGAAACATGGAAAAAACACGGACGTAGTGAGAAGTGGATCCAGCAGAGGATGATGGGTCAAGAGACTCGCAATAAACTGACTGATTATTGGAAAGATCATGGGGTCCAAAAAGACGATGAGTTTGCCATTTTGACGAATATCATTCATCAGGAATGGGCAGATGTTTCAGTAAAAGAGCATAAGGGGATCAAAGGATTAAAGACACAGAATTTGCGAGATCATATGAGCGAAGCGGAGCTGATCTTTACGGCCCTTGCTGAACTTTCTACACGGCAGATCGCTGAGACGGTTCAAGCCAAAGGAATGCCAGAAAATGCCGAAGCCGGAAAGAAGGGTGGCGGTATTGCCAAGAGGGCCAGGCTAGAACTGGAAGCTAAGACCGGCAAGAGGGTTGTTTCTGGAGGGAATTTCTTACCGCCTAAAAGTTGATATGGGCTGTATAATAGAGATTAGACAATTGCCAATTTCGCTGTAATGATCGATCATATTCCAAAATGTCCTTTTAGTCGTTCGAAAATATTAATAAAAGCAGATAAGCATTTGTTGATTTTGCTTGCCTCGTGGTATTATGTTTTATCTTTTTTGGAGATAATACCCCATGGCAAAAGCTAACGATGAAACATTCAATGGTCTTTCCGCAAAGGAATGGACCATTCTTAGTAAGAACGTCTGGAATGATGTCAGTTCCCCTCGTCAGTCCTATCATTTACTTCATGGTGCAACATTCCCTCTCGCATTAGCAGAACGCGTCGTCAGTTTATATTCTAAAGAGGGTGATATTGTTTTTGATCCCTTTGCCGGTATTGGAACGACCGTGATCGCAGCTGCGAAGCTTGATAGAGTAGGGGTCGGCATTGAACTCCAACAGCAATTCTGCGACCTTGCCTCGTCACTCATTGATAAAGAAAAGACAGACCTCTTTGGGAGCAAGCAGTCCTTGCGTCATGAGGTCATTTGCGACGACTGCCGTGCCTTGGAAAAGCATCTTTATTCAGGGTCTGTGCAGGTCACGTTATCCGCGCCGCCGTACCCGAACATGGATGTCCGTCCGGCGAAAGGTAAAGGCTCGGGCCGGCCAAGAAAAACAGACATGGTCGAGGATATGTCCGAGCGCGTTCCCGCACACAGCCTGCGTCAGGATGATTTCGGGAACTTTGGGTATGCGATGTATCTTGAGGAACTGAAGAAGGTCTTCAAGAAAGTGTTGAACGTCACGCGTGAAGGAGGCTACAGTCTTTGGGTGGTGCGTGATCAAAGGGACACCTACAATAATGCGCAGTATGTCCCGGTCCATGCGGATATCATTAATGCAGGGATCTCCGTCGGTTGGAAGCATCATGACCTGATCGTCTGGGACCAGAATGATCAAAGGCGTCTCATGCTGTTGGGCTATCCGAACGTATTTTATTCGAATTTGAATTGTTCTTATCTGGTTGTTTTTCGTAAGCCAAAAGACAAATAGAAATATTGTTTTAGAGTTGATCGCATGTTAAGATGCGCGCCTTGAATTTCAGGAAGTTAATATTATCTATCAAAAAAAGGAAGTTGTGATGAAGATCGTTCAGCCAGTACAGTCACCTAAACCAGCCGGTCCTTATAATCACGGTGTCATTACGGGAAACCTTGTTTTTTGCGCGGGTCAGATCCCGCTTGATCCGGCAACAGGCAATGTGGTTGGGAGTACCATTGAAGAGCAGACAACGCGTGTGTTTGAGAACATCAAGCTGGTACTTGCGGATGCAGGCAGTTCACTTTCAAAGATCGTGAAAGTAACGGTCTATTTGAAAGACATGAATGACTTTGCTGGTATGAACAAGATCTACATGCAATATATCGCCGCTAATTTTCCGGCACGTTCCACTTTGCAGGTTGCGCGTATTCCCAAAGATGTGCTGGTCGAGATCGAAGTCATTGCTGAAGTTAATTAAGAGTTCATTAACAAGGAGTCAAATATGGTTTTAGTATTAGGTCTTTTAGCGATCGGTATCCTCGCACGCTTCTTGCCGCATGTTCCGAACTTTTCGCCTGTCATGGCGATCGCCTTGTTCGGGGGGGTGTATCTCCGTCGGTCACAGGCGTTGTGGCTTCCGCTTCTCTTGATGGTTGTGACGGATCTGGTGCTCGGTCTTCATACGACCATTCCTTTTACATGGGGGGCTGTGCTTTTGGTATCGATCCTTGGGTTATGGGTTAGAAAGAATGTCACGCCGCTTAAGGTCTTGACGTCCGCGCTTGTTTCAGCTGTCGTCTTTTTTGCCATCACGAATTTTGGCGCGTGGCTTGCGTTCTATCCTCAGACCCAAGAAGGGTTCGTTTCTTGTTATACGCTGGCTATCCCGTTCTTCAGAACGACGCTGGTGAGCACGTTGGCCTATAGTGTTGTTCTTTTTGGTATGTATGAGCTCATCGCGCGCCGTATCACTGGCACGCGTTTAGCACCTGTTCTTTTAAGTAAGTAGTTCAATTGATCCTGCGTTGGGTCCGGGAAACCGCGTGAAAATCGCGGACAGTCCCGCTACTGTAAACCCGTAAGGGTAAGTCAGAAGACCGGCCAACGTTTTTGCATCGATGTCGCGTGAGACGGCAAGCGGAGCGCATAGATATTTCTTTTATGCCCTTCGGTCGTTCTATCGGCCGAAGGGTTTTCTATTTCTAAGGAGAGTGTATGAAAAAGTTCATGGTAGCGATCGTTTTAAGTTTGGCAGTGATGTCTACTGTCGGGGCAGAAGGTGTTGATCTGGATCAGATCGTGGTCACGCCGCGGCGTGTTTCTGAAGAGGCGGGGAAGGCCGTATCTAATGTGGTTGTTATTACAAGAAAGCAGATCGAGCGTTCTAATGCTGGGAATTTAGGTGAGCTTTTGGAGCGAGAACCAGGGGTTCGTATTTTTAATAAAGGCAGCATTAAGACAACGGTCGTGGATATTGGTGGATACGGGGACACTGCGGTCAGCAATTGTCTTGTCCTAGTTAATGGCCGGCGGACTAATC